>JASFGM010000548.1:0-3353 GCA_050123755.1 Desulfobacterales bacterium | reverse complement strand
GCCGGCAGCCTTTAATTCGGCACCGAAATACCCGCCGGAATTGGCATCCCCCCAGCCGCCGGTCAAAGGTGATTTGCAGACCGCCATATAGCGGCCGCCGGTCGGCACTTTTGTTCCGGTCAAAGGTCCGGTCGTAAAACCCAGATAGCTTTCCGGGCCTAACGGATCGACGCCTTTTTTCTGTCGTTCAAACAATATGCGTGCGCCGATTCCCTGTCCGCCGATAAAATCACGGGCCAGCCCCTCATCCAGAGCCTCAATATCAATTTCGTCTGTGGTTAAATCAACAAATGCAATTTTTCCCGCATATCCGCCAGTCATTGAATACCTCCCTGATTGAAATTTTATTTTTGAGTATCGTCTTATACCGTCATTTGGAATCTCAGTCAAAATGTTTCATCGCTATTTTTTAGAATAATGATTTTTAATTGAAATGGCCAGACGAATCTGATAGCTAAGGATTCATTTGTTGCCGGAATTATTTCTGAGGGACCTACGCGGAAATATCATTAATCGAAACAGGGCAAAGACAAATTTCAAGAGGAGGTGGAACATGATGATTAAGAATAGCGAAAAGGGATTCAATGTATCGATCATTTTGGTCATTTGTTTAACTCTGGTATTTATCTTTTGCAACGTTTTGCCTGTTGCAGCCGCAGAAAAAACCGCCAAATTAAAATTTGCTTACTGGATGTCCACCAAACACTCCCTGCACCCCGTATTTGAAAAATATGCTAATGAAGTCAAGGCGTTAACAAATGGTAGAGTGGAAATTACCCTTTATCCGGGCGGTGCCCTGGGCGGGCCAAGGGAGCAGTGGGATATGGCAGTCGGCGGTATTGCCGACATTTCCTTTTTTATGCCCGGCTACACTGCCGGTCGTTTTCCATTGACCTCGGTATTTGACCTGCCCCTGCTTCTGGGTGGTACCAGCACCGTGAACACCGCCATTGCCCAACCTGTTTTTGAAAAATATCTTGAACAGGAGTATAAAGACGCCAAGATACTCTTTTTCTTTGTGAGCGAACCATTCACCTTCCATACTTCTAAAAAGCAGATAAACAGCATGGCCGATGTAAAGGGACTCAAGTTCCGCTCCTCCGGTGCCGTTCAGTCGGCAATGGTCAAAGGATTGGGCGGAAGCCCCGTCACGCTTCCCATTACGGAGGTTTACACTTCCCTGGAGAAAGGCGTCATCGATGGGGTCGTCACGGCCTTCACTGCCATGGTGGGTTACCGACTCTGGGATGTTGTAAAATATTCTATAAATGCCAATCTCACGGCGACGCCCATGGTGGTTGCCATGAATAAAAAGACCTGGGACTCCCTACCGGCGGACGTGCAACAGATTCTTGATAATCTGAAAATGAGATATGCCTTTGAATGCGCCACGAAATACGACGGGGATGTGGGCAAATCCCTTGATATCGGAAAGTCCAAAGGCAATGTGATTTATTCCCTGCCTGCGGCCGAGCTGGTAAAATGGGAGGCAAAATTTGCCCCGGTATATGATCAGTGGCTGGGAGATATGAAGGCCAAAGGTCTCCCGGGCAAGGCAGCCGTGGATCAAATCCGTCAGCTTCAGGGAAAATAAAACCTGATGGGGTTTGATTGGGTTTTCCAAACCGGGTGCTTTGCACGAGAATCCCCGGTTTCACCGCGTTGTTTTCAACGATTGGGGCACTTCGCGCCCCTGTCTTTTACCGCCTATGGCGGTAAAATCCAAACCACCCACTGTGCGGATGGTCGTTGACCCATTAGAAATCAAAAGGGGCTATTGATGAATGGATGGTTAGGCAGGTTCGGTCTGTTTCTGGAGAAAGCCGTCTTTCCGGTCAGCCGTTTTCTGCTCTTTATCGGGCAGTTTGCCCTGGTCATGATGGTCATCCTGACAGTGGTTGATGTCTGTCTGCGTTATATCTTCAACCGGCCGATTCTCGGCAGTTATGAGCTAACCGAATTTATGATGGCCGTACTGGTATTTTCAACGATCGGGTACACCATGGCGGTTAAAGGACATGTGGTTGTCGACCTGGTCTTTGCAAAACTTCCTCAGCGGGCCAGGGACATTTTAGAGTGCATCACCAGCCTGATCGCATTCATCCTGTTTGCCATTGTTGCCTGGCGCAATGCGGTGCAGGCCAATACGGCCTGGGGAAGAAATGATGTAACCGCCGAATTGCTCATTCCCATTAGCCCCTTTATCCTATTTGTGTCCATCGGTATCGCGGTGCTTTCCCTTGTTCTTTTTACCCAGTTTATTCAATCCCTGGCCAAGGCGATTAAAGGATGAGTCCTCTTACAATCGGAATAATCGGTATCGCACTTCTGTTTCTCCTTTTTGCCACAGGAATGCCGATCGCATTTGTCATGACCTTGATCGGATGGCTGGGGTACATCTATCTGGGGAGCGTGGATGGGGGGCTGCATATTCTGGGCATCAGCTTTTATGCCGGTGGAACTTCATACACCCTGAGTGTCATCCCCCTGTTCGTCCTGATGGGTCAATTTGCTTCCCACGCCGGATTAAGCCGTGAGATATATGATGCGGTCCAGAGATGGATCGGCCACAAAAGAGGCGGTCTGGCCATGGCCACCGTCGGTGCCTGTGCGGGTTTTGCGGCAATATCCGGGTCCAGTGTCGCGACTGCCGCTACCATGGGAACCGTCGCCCTGCCGGAAATGAAAAAATATGGGTACGGTACCTCGCTTGCTACAGGCACAGTCGCTGCAGGTGGAACCCTTGGCATCCTGATTCCGCCAAGCGCTACCTTCGTGTTTTATGCCATCCTGACGGAGCAGTCTGTGGGCAAACTCTTTATCGCCGGTATTCTGCCCGGTATCCTGCTGGCGCTGCTTTTCATGCTGGCCATCAATATTCAAGTTCGCCTGGATCCCAAAATTGCCCCGAGGAGTGAAGCCGCTGCTTTAAAGGAAAGGATATCTGCATTAAAAGGCGTTTGGGGAATGCTGGCGCTTTTTGTACTCGTCATGGGCGGTATCTATATCGGGGTGTTTACACCCACGGAAGCTGCGGGTATCGGTGCCTTCGGTGCCTTCGTTTTTTCGATCTATAAGCGCAATATGACCTGGAAACGTTTCATGGATTCTCTGCGCATGACCGGTCAGAACACGGGGATGATATTTATCATCGTAATCGGAGCGTATGTGTTCGGGTATTTCCTGGCCGTAACCCGCATCCCCTTCGAGTTGGCTGAATATATGTCTGGATTAAAGCTATCTCCCTATATCATACTTGCGGGCGTTGTCCTCATCTACACAATCCTCGGCATGTTTTTAGATGGATGGGCGATAATGGTCCTTACCATTCCGATCATCCACCCGATGATGGT
>JASFGM010000547.1:0-3353 GCA_050123755.1 Desulfobacterales bacterium | reverse complement strand
TGAAGCGTCCCGGACGTATTGAGTGCTGTAAACACGTCACCGTGGCCCGGCGGATTCCACTCCAGCTCCGGATTTTGCGGCCAGCTGGCCGGTGACAAATCCTGCTGCTGGATTTTGAGGAATTTGTGCTGGATAAATTGAAGTGGCGGTGGGGAAGGTTTCAGTTTTGATAATGCCGCCCGGGTTGCGTCATGGGTGTTAAAGCTGTTCATTAAGGCCAGCTGAACCCCGCTGTTTTCAGCCTGCGTTAAGATAATCTCAAGAAATGATTTTCCGTTTTTAGCCTCAATTAAGGACTTGGGGCCGGTTAAACCCATCGTCGTTCCAAGGCCACCATTTAAAACGATTCGGACGGCCTGATCAAGAGCGTGTCGCCCGGCTGCGGCATATTTTTTTAAATTATTGAAATCCTCTAGTTCATGGGATCCAGGCGGTTGAATCTCGCGATCAAACACCAGGCCGCTTTCACCGGTCACCACCTGATTGTAGTAATAAGCAAATGTATCAATTACCAGAGGCGGCAGCCCTTCGTTTTGCATCCTTTCGATAAAGGCCGGCAGATTTCCAACAACCTCCGAATTCGGCATTTAAATCTCCATAGTCATTTTTGGCACGATGGATTACCGCGACGATAGATAACAAGGTGTCAGATGTCCGTGTTCAGGTGTCGGTCGCTTCTCGAGGACGAGTACGAGGACGAAATTTTATTCGCCCCATCCTACGCGTCCTCGTTCTCGGGTGCCGTCCAATAATACCTCTGACACCTGAACACTGACACCTGACACCTCTTAAACGACGGGCACAATCCATCCCAGCTGGTCTTCGGCCTTTCCGTACTGGATGCCGGTGATCGCGTCATAGTATTTTTGGGCAACCGGGCCGACCTCGCCTCCGGCAATGGTAATCACCCGGTCGCCGTATTTGATCTCTCCGACCGGAGAGATTACCGCCGCGGTTCCGGCACCGAAAACTTCCTGCAGTTTTCCGGAAGAATGGGCTTGCATTAATTCGTCAATGCCGATTTTTCTCTCCGACACTCTGTCATTCCAATGATTGGCCAGTTTGATCACTGAGTTTCTGGTGATTCCCGGCAGAATGCTTCCGTTTAACTCGGGGGTGATAATTTCATCATCGATCACAAAAAAGATGTTCATGGAGCCGACTTCTTCAAGATATTTTTGTTCAACGCCATCGAGCCATAACACCTGAGAATAACCGGCTTCGTGAGCTTTTTCACCCGCCAGGATGCTGGCTGCGTAATTGCCGGGCGTTTTGGCTTCGCCCACTCCGCCGCGGACAGCCCGGACGTAATCACTGGTTACCAAAATCTTTACGGGATTAAAGCCTTCCGGATAATAGGCGCCAACCGGTGAAAGGATAATGAAGAAACGATAGGCATGTGACGCCCGTACCCCCAAATACGGGTCCATCGCAATAACGGTGGGCCTTATATAAAGGGAGGTTTCCGGCTCGCCGGGAACCCAGTCTTTTTCAATCGTCAGAAGCCTTTTGAGTCCATCAAGGGCAAAACCCTCGTCGATTTCAGGGATGCACAGACGGCGGCAGGAACGATTCAAGCGCTTGAAATTTTCCTGGGGCCGGAAAAGCTGGATATTTCCGGAGTCGGTTCGGTATGCCTTGAGTCCCTCGAAAGCGCCCTGGGCATAATGCAGAAACATGGTGGATGGATCTAAGCTGAAGGGTGCGTAGGGTTCGATACGAGCAGCATGCCATCCCTTATCCGGCGTGTAATCCATATTAAACATATGGTCTGTAAATAGGTTGCCGAAACCGAGATTGGATTCGTCCGGTTTGTCTTTCAATTTTTCAGCTTCTGTCACGGTCAATTCCATGGGGGTCCTCCTGTAGGATTGAATTATTTATCTTGTCCGAAAAACGCTTTTACCTAAAAAAAGCGTTCAATTTAGGTTTTAATCAATAATTTAATGGATATAGTATATTTACCTGATAAATCAAGAATTAAGTTATCTTCACAAAGATAAAGGTTTCAGGTTTCGGGTGTCCGGTGTCAGGTCCTTGCCGCGTATAGCGGCTTCGGCCGTGCATGCGGGTGTCAGCAATTTGACGGCGGGCTTCGACTCGACTGAGCCGTTCGGCCCTGAGCTCACGGCCGATGGGCTCGTCGCAGGCTCGCTTCGGGCCAGTGACAAGCGGCCAGCGACCAGAAACCTGACACCTGAACACTGACACCCGACACCTGAAACTAGTCGAATGCACAATTCAGATGGTTGACTTCCGCCGTGACCTCATATATAAGCGCTCACCTATTCGGGCTGTTTATATGGAATCGGTGATTTTAAATGGTAACATAAAAATAAATCACGAAAACACGAAAGACTGAAAGCACGAAATTTTTCTTACAAGTTTTCGTGTTTTGGTAATTTCGTGCGTTCGTGATAAACGCGCTAATTCGATATTTAAAGGAAGGAAATTTGAAATGAGCGATACCGAGCGGATGGCCAATGTCGAACCGGTACGGCTTGGCCCGGAAAGCCAGTTTACATTTAAGTGTCACCCCGGAATTAAGTGTTTTACCCAGTGCTGCCGCGATATCAATATCATCCTGACGCCGTATGATATCATCCGGCTTAAAAGAAAGCTGAACCTGTCTTCCGAGGAATTTTTAGCCCTTTACACCGAGCCGCAATTACTGGAAAAAACAGGACTGCCGGTTATTACCCTTAAGTTTCTGGCAGACGAAGGTAAAGATCCGGACAGCAATTTGTGTCCCTTTGTCAGAGAAGACGGATGCCTGGTCTACGATGATCGGCCGACCACCTGCCGCTATTATCCGCTGGGCGTTGCCTCGCTGAGCCACAAAGAGGATGCCGATGGCGATGAATTTTACTTTTTTGTGCATGAACCGCACTGCCTGGGATTTAAGGAAGAAAAGCTGTGGACGGTCAAGGAGTGGCGCAAAGATCAGGGGGTTGATGTTCATGATGAAATCAATGCGGAGTGGACCGACTTGCTGGTGAGAAAGCGTTCCTTTCCGCCCAGTATGCAGCTCACCGAACAGACTAAAAAGATGTTTTTTCTGGTCAGCTACAACCTGGATAAGTTCCGCGAGTTTGTTTTTGAAAGTTCGTTTTTAAACCGTTACCAGGTTGATAAAAACGTCCTCAAGCGGATCAAAGAGGACGAAATTGAACTGCTGAAATTCGGCCTGAAGTGGCTCAAATGGCTGCTGTTTAAAGAAGGTGATTTCAAACTCAAATCCGACGCCGAAAAATAAACACGCAAGGCCGGTTCACCCTTCCGGCCGGGGTCGGCGGTAAATGACGTTGCCAGATTAAGCCGGAAAATGATCCCGCTTTGCTCTGGCGAGCTTC
>JASFGM010000546.1:0-3354 GCA_050123755.1 Desulfobacterales bacterium | reverse complement strand
TCAGGCACCCTGGTCGGCCTGATCAAATTCACTTTTTTCGATTTTATCAATCGCGCAGTCGGTTCAATGGGTCGGGAAACATATTTATTGTTTACGTTGAAGACAGTTACGATTGGTTTTGTGGTCGCGCTGATATCCTGTAAGACGGCGTTGTCGCTCAGCGGTGTCGCAGCCGATGTACTGGATATCATGCCGCGGGGTTTCGCCAAATCTGCCCTGGCCACCTTGATCATCTCAATTGCACTGACAATTATATTGTAATGAAAGTGAACTCTAATGGCGGTGATTCTTAAAAAACAACGCGTCGTGCTGCGATTCGAAGAGACGGTTCTGAAGACCGAAACCTATGGCACCGCTGAGTCGGATGAACTCAGCCTGAGTGTTTACAGTGGGGATCTGGTTCTGATCCGTCTCGCCCGTTCAGAGCAGACATCGACATTTGCGGATACATGCGCCGGAATTATCGAGCCGAGCAGTGGAGGTGTATATTTTCTGGGAAGAAACTGGCCGGAGTTGCCCCCGGACCAGGCCAATGCCATGCGGGGGCGAATCGGTCGTGTATTTAGGACCGCAAATTGGATGAACCACTTATCGCTCATGGAAAATATACTGCTTCCCCAGCGTCATCATACCCGCAGATCTGTCCGCCGGCTTCTGGATGAAGCCGGGGGGCTGGCACAACAATTTGGTCTTCCCGGGGTTCCGCTTGATCTGCCGGGTGATATTCCGGCGGCCGATCTGCAACGCGCTGCCTGTGTGCGGGCATTTCTGGGTCGGCCCGCGTTAATTGTGTTAGAAGAACCCACCGCCGGCATTTACCTTGAAATCATATCTGCCCTGATGAATGCCGTTCGAGAGGCGCGCGAGCGCGGAGCCGCCGTCATCTGGCTGACACAAAAAAATCTAATATGGAATGATCAAACCCTGCCGGTATCCCAACGATACCGAATCGTCGCCGGGAAGTTGATGGAGGTGACAATGTGAAAGAGACACTGCGGCAACCGAAGTTCCGCTATACGAATGAAACGGTCGGGCTGTTTGTATTGATGGCGTTGCTGATTTTTGTGGCCGGAATAATTTATTCCGGTCAGGTCCGAAAGTGGTTTAATCCCGGGGAAACGCTCAGGGTGGTATTGCCGGATGACGGCCTTTTCGGTCTGGCGGAAGGATCGACAGTCGAAATTCTGGGAACCAAAGCAGGGGAGGTCCGCGATATCGTCATCAACCCCAACCAGGAGATACATGCGAGCGTACGAATTGATAGCGAAATGGCGGTATTTGTTCGCAGCGATTCAAAAGCGACGATACGCAAGACATTCGGCATTGCCGGTGATGCCTACCTTGAAATTACCCGGGGCACCGGCCAACCGCTTGATTGGGAATTTGCCGTGATTACCGTTGAGTCGGATCGCAAGACATCCGACACGCTTTCTGAAATGATTGAAGAGCTGCGGGCCAAAGTTTTGCCGGTTATCGATGATGCCCATAAAGCCATCATTATGCTTACAACAGTGGCCAAGGACTTGCAGGATCCCGACAAAGGAGTCCAGCGGCTGCTGGCAGATCTGAATTCCATTGCCGATAAGATCGACAGCGGAGAGGGGGCGCTCGGGCGCATCCTCACCGACGATAAACTTGTAAGGGACCTGGAAGGCCTGATTGCCCGGATGGTCCCGATTATAGACGATCTGAAAACAACCATGCAAAATGTCTCGGAGTTCTCCACGCAATTCAATATACAGACCGGGGATATTCCGGAAATTACCCGCAGGCTCAAAGAGACGATGGCATCCATGGAAAGGGTGATGAAGGATATTCGTCAGACGACACCGCAACTACCAAAGATTGTTAAAAATGTCGGCGACAGCACCGACGCGGTCCCGGTACTCGTTCTGCAGGTCCAGCAGGTGATGGTCGAGCTGGAGCGGTTGATTCAGCAACTTCGGTCTAACTGGTTGCTGGGAGGTGGTTCCAGCCAGCCGTCACAGACCGCTACACGAATATCACCGCTGGAGGTGAGCCCATGATCCGTTATCTTCGCAGGCTTTATTTAGGCGGGCTCGTCGGGTTGCTGATGGCAGCTGTCATTTTGAGTGTGGCCGGTTGCGGCTCTGCACCACCGAAGCAAGAAGGCCCGGCGATAGATGAAGCGCTGGGGCGTTTTAATCGAGCCGCGCGACTGGCCTTTGAAAAGGGCCGGCTTCAGCAGGCCGCAAGCGATTACCGCAAGGCGCTGGATCGTGCCTATGTCCGGGATGATACGGCAGCGATTCTTGATGCCCAATACAATTTGGCATTTTGTTTGATGAATTTGCAATCCTATGAAGAGGCCCTTGGTGTGGTCCGGAACGCCAGCACCGAAATGGCGCTGGTGGGTCGTGGCCACTCGGTCGATTTTCTTCTCCTGGAAGGCACAATCCTTTACCGCAGTGGAAACTCGGCGGAAGCCTGGAAGATTACGGATCAAATCCTATCCACCCCGACTCAGGCTTCTTCAGTTATTCAGAGCAAAACCCAGTTTCTGCGGGGCTTGATTGCAAGCAAACAGGGCGATACGGGGCGGTTGCATACGGCGATCGCCGCGCTTGGACAACCGGAGCACCCCCAGCTGCGCGCCGATCATCAGGAATTGGTGGGGCAGCTGGCCCTGGCTGAACATAACTGGGATGCTGCCATTGAAGCGTTTGACGGGGCAGCGAAATTGCGCCGGGAAGCGCTTGACTATCGAGCGATGGTGCGCGTTCTGGCTTTGGCGGGCAAAGCCAGCGAAGAAGCCGGCCGTGAAAAGGAAGCTTCGATACGTTATCTCAGGGCCGGGCGCAGCGCCGTGTTGCAGGGACTGTTCAATGACGCCCTGAAATGGTTGAAGCGGGCTGAGCAAATTGCCGACACCGCCGGAGAAGCGGAAATTGCCCGCGAAGCCCGGATCTATTTGGGGCAGATTAAAGCGTTAACCGCAGCGAGCTCCGGTAAAAACTAGATTCCGCAAAATTATTTTTCTTACTTTTTCCTGTCTGGGTGGAAATTTAAATTTTTTTGAGAAGGTATCTGCTATTGATCCAATTCAGCGACCAATTTTAAAATACCTTCGAAATCAAAATCTTCGGCCATTTGAATGAGGTGTTCACTGATCGGTGTGAAAGGGTCGGATTTGGATTTGAAATCTTCGGCAATCGATTTGATGCGGTTGACGTCTCCCATATCGACAGCTTCCCGAATACGATCGGCAGCCTGCCGGGTCAGTTCCGGAGGTATTTGCGCCAGCGTTGCGGCAGAAGGTCCGGCGGGCTTTTCAGGAACCGGTGAACCCAGAACCCGGACGGATTCGAGCGCAGATTGGAGCGCTTTTTCCAG
>JASFGM010000545.1:0-3354 GCA_050123755.1 Desulfobacterales bacterium | reverse complement strand
AAAGGATGACTTCATCGGAAAAACAGCTCTGCTGAAGCAAAAGGAAGAAGGGATAAAACGCAAGCTGGTCATGTTTACATTGGAAGATCCGAATATCATGCTTTATGGCAGTGAGCCGATTTATCGAGACGGGGTCTGGATGGAAAACATGACCTCCGGCGCCTACGGCTTCAAGGTGGGATCTGCGGTGGGCATGGGGTATGTGAAAAGCGAGCAGGCGATTACCGAAGATTGGATTTTAAGCGCCAAATACGAAATCGAAGTCGAAGGCAAAATGATCCCGGCGAAGGTGCACATCCGATCCCCATATGACCCCAAAAATCAAAGGTCTAAAATGTGAAGGAGAGTGCCATGGAAAAGATCCTAACACGCATGGGCGACGGCAGCCGGGTCGAAATGACCGTAGCTGAAATTCAACAGGATTTGGAGGCCGGCGCACAGGATGCAGCTGAGCGCGCCGTCGTGCCTCCTTTGACCGACGATGAGATACAATATTTGCTGGATCTTTACAAATGCAAAGACAGAGTCGTCGGTGTCGAAGAAGGCAAGGAATGTTGTCTGACTTATGACAATATGACCTCTAAAATTAAGCGGGCGCATATCCCCATCAGTAAAATTCAACAACTGCTTTTATTTGAAAGAGGTCTGGGTGCCGATACTCTTGAGTTAACGCATATCGACTACAGCTTTAAGCAGTGCAAGCATGTGGTCCAATATGAAAAACCCAATATGGAGCAGGCCGTATTGCAAACGATTGCGCCGATTTTTTACGGATCGATGCCCAATTTAGGATTATACAGCGTGCCCGACGGGCCGGTCGCCAATCCCGGCGATATGCTCCCGCTGGGAAAAATTGAGGAATCCAAAGAAGCATTCGAACAAATGGCCGAATACGCGATCAAGGATATGGTCTATGTCGGCCGAGAACTCTATGAAAATGCGGGGGCGGATGGTATTAATTTTGATACCACCGCGGCGGCGGGCGATGCCGAATTTTATGCGGCCCTAAAAGCCGCCGAGATCCTGCACGATAAATATCCTGACATGGGCATCGAAATGGGTATGTCCGGCGAATTCATATTGGGGATGCACAGTGAAATCGAATACAACGGCGTGCGTTTGGCCGGACTTTATCCCCAGGACCAGGTCAAACTTGCCGAGCAGGCCGGCGTGACGATTTTCGGACCGGCAATCAACATCAGCACCAATGAATCGCTGCCCTGGAACCTGGCACGCTCCATCGTATTTACCAAAGCCTGTTCAGAGGCCGCTGAAATACCGATCCACGCCAATTTAGGAATGGGCGTCGGTGGGGTACCCTTAACGCTGACGCCGCCTTTGGATGCACTATCACGGGCCTCCAAAGCCCATGTCGAACTGTGCCGGCTGGATGGGTTGTAGGTGGGTGTCGGTGACCCGCTTGGGATGCATGCTGCACATGCAGTCGTCTCGGGGATGGGCGGTATACGCACTGCCGGAGATCTGGTGGCGCGTTTGCAACTGAACCGAGGGATGCGAATCGATGCAGCCAAAAAATATGTGGCCGAAAAATTGGGCGTTGCGGTGTTGGATCTCGGTGATCCGGTTGTCATGAGTGAAGTCAGGGAAGAACTGGATATCGGCCGGGTCAACGAGACCCCCGCGGTGGCCAAAGGAATTGACGCCAAATTCCGAATTGCAGAATTATTGGATCTGGAAATCAACTGCGTCAACATGTTTATGGAAAGAGTGGGGATTCGGTCGTATCAGGCATTTGACTAATGTTGTGTCCTGCAAGTAATTTGCAAAACACGGTCCTAAATTTTTGGTTTCAGGTTTCGGGTGTCAGGTGTCAGGTGTCAGACAACAGAAACCGTCTGCCCTTTGTTTTCTGTTATATGTTTTCTATTCTCGACTTTGCTGAGCTCGTCTCAGGCTGCACTCCGTCTCTTCCTGACACCTGAACACTGACACCTGAAACCATAGACACTTAATAACTCGTCTGGACTAAAATATACCACACGACTTTTGTAACATTTTTATGGGACATGACACTATGAATATCGAACCTAAATTGCTACATTCCGATCAAAATTTTATCACTTGAAAGGATCTGGATTTTGCACGAGTCGGAGGCTTTCATATTCTCATTCATTTTTATCAGGAGTCCCTTGATATCATAAAATTAGACGCTTCATCCCGAAAAGCGGGGCAAGATTCAGGCAGAATATTTTAAGAAAGGATAGCAGATGAGCAAAAAAATATTTAAGGAAGCGATCGAAGCCATTTTAAAAGGTGATACGGACAAGGCCACCGATGTTGCCAAGCGGGGATTGGATGAGGGATTGGATCCTTTAGAATTGATGGAGCAGGGATTTATCCCGGGAATCAATCAGGTGGGTGATCTATTTGAAACCGGAAGACTGTTTCTCCCGCAACTGGTCTACTCGGCAACGGCGATGGAAAAAGCCACCGAAATCATCAATGCCGCCCTTCCCGAAGAAAAGACTTCGGTCACCGGCAAGGTTATCGTTGGAACCGTTGAGGGTGATGTCCACGATATCGGCAAAACGATTGTGGTCGCCCTTTTTAAGGCCAATGGATTTGAGGTCATGGATCTTGGGCGCGATGTGCCGATTGAGCGGTTTATTGATGAAGCCGAGAAGTTTGGCGCCCATATTATCGGTTCCAGCACGCTGTTGACCACAACGATGGCAATGCAGAAACAACTGGAAAAAGATTTGAAAAATGCCGGCCTAAGAGAGAAGTATAAAACCATTGTCGGCGGTGCCCCGGTGACCCAGCGTTGGGCCGATCGAATCGGTGCCGACGCCTATGCCCAAGATGCCGGCGACGGTGTCAGGAAGGTAAAGCAGCTGCTGACCGCCTAAGGGCAATTCGAATCGGATGGTTGATATTGTTCGGTAAAAATTCGATTGAAAGACCGGCCCAAACTTAAAGTGTTACCGCTATGGTCCGGCATATATAGAAGGGGCTCTGTAAGTCTTTCAAATGGGCTCCTTTATTTATGGATCATCTGATAATTGAAGCCCGCACACGATTAAATTTAATGACGGTGGAGAACGACCCGATGCGAATGAAGAGCAAACTAAAGGTTATTTCGAAAACGGACATGCAATGGATTCATGAGGCCTCTCTTAAGATTCTTGCAGAAACCGGTATTGTCTTCCATAGCGAAGAGGCGTTGACCATTTGTCGTAATCATGGAGCAAAGGTAGACGGCAAAACCGTTTGCTTCCCTAATAAACTTGTCAGGCAGGTACTCGAATCATCTCCTAAAACCTTTCGCTGGAAGGCCAGAAACGATGAACAATCCGTCATCGTCGGTGATCCCCATGAAAAATTATTAATCCA
>JASFGM010000544.1:0-3363 GCA_050123755.1 Desulfobacterales bacterium | reverse complement strand
GGAACATCAAAGGCCGGCGAAGAAGGGATCACGCGCAAACCGATGAGCCCGATCCGCCAGCGGATTGCCTCGCATCTGCTGAATGCCAAGCAAAATACCGCCATGCTGACCACCTTTAACGATATCGATATGACGCGGGTGCTGGCACTGCGGGCTCAGTTCAAAGACAGTTTTAAGAAAAAATACGGCATCTCGCTGGGCATGATGTCCTTCTTTATCAAAGCCTGTGTGGAAGCGCTCAAGGAATTTCCTGAAGTCAATGCCTTTATCGATGATAAAGACATCGTCTACCATCATTATTATCATATCGGTGTTGCGATCGGATCGGAAAAAGGGCTGGTGGTTCCTGTCATTCGTCATGCCGATCAGCTTAACTTTGCCGAGCTGGAACAGGCCATTGTCGATTTTGTCAACAAAACTAACGAAAATCGCCTGGAGCTGTCCGATCTTGAAGGCGGCACGTTTACCATCAGCAACGGCGGCGTTTTCGGTTCGCTATTGAGTACACCGATTTTAAACATGCCTCAGAGTGGAATTCTCGGGATGCACCGCATCGAAAAACGGCCCGTGGCGATTGAGGATCAGATGGTTATTCGGCCCATGATGTATGTTGCCCTCAGTTACGATCACCGCATCATTGATGGTCGTGAAGCCGTCACCTTTCTCAAGCGCATTAAAGAATGTATTGAAAACCCGGAACGAATTATGATGGAGATTTAATTATGGCTCCGAATAGCACTTATGATGTGATCATTGTCGGTAGCGGACCCGGAGGGTATGTGGCAGCCGTACGCGCCGCCCAGCTGGGTTTGAAAGTCGCCTGTATTGAAAAAGCACCGCGCCTGGGAGGCGTTTGTCTCAATGTCGGCTGCATCCCCAGTAAAGCCCTGCTGGACTCAAGTGAATATTTCCAGCTCGCCAAAAACCAGTTTGGCGATCACGGCATCAAAACCGGCCGCATCAGCCTCGACCTGTCGGTGATGATGGCTCGCAAAGAAAAGGTGGTTCAGGACCTGACTCAAAATGTCAAAAGGCTGCTCGAGGGACATAAGGTGGAAATCATTCAGGGCACGGCCCGGCTGGCCGCGGCCGATCAAGTCACAGTGGAATCCAATTCGGATTCGTCCGAAAAAAAGAAAAGCACCACCTTGTCCGCCAGAGCCATTATCCTGGCCACCGGCAGTGAAAGCATTTCTTTGCCGGATCTGCCCTATGACGGCAACCAGATTATCAGCTCCACCGACGCCTTGAAATTAGACACCGTACCCAAACACCTGGGTATCGTGGGCGGCGGCTATATCGGACTGGAGCTGGGATCGGTCTGGTTGCGGCTGGGCGCCAAGGTGAGTGTGTTTGAAATGCTGCCTAAAATCGCTACCGGAACGGACGGCCAGGTCGGACGCAAACTGCAGCGGGTTCTCAAGCGCCAGGGATTTAAATTTCATATGAATTCGAAAGTCACCCGGGCCAAAACGATGACCAAAAACATTAAGGTCGAACTGGAAGCCAAAGGTAAAAAGGAAACGGTAACCTGTGACAAGTTGCTGGTAAGTGTCGGACGGCGCCCCTTAACCCGCGACCTGGGCCTGAATCAAGTGGGTGTGGAAACCGATCCGCAAACCGGATGTATAAAGGTAGATAGCGCTTATCGCACCAATATTCCCTCGATTTATGCCATCGGCGATCTGATTCCCGGCCCCATGCTGGCCCATAAGGCCTCAGCCGAAGGAATCGCCGTGGCCGAAATTATTGCCGGGCGTCCCGGTGAGGTCAATTACGATGCCATGCCGTCGATCATTTATACCTGGCCGGAGGTGGCCAGCGTGGGGCTGACGGAAGAACAGGTCAAAGAGCGCAATATCCCCTATTGTTCGGGAACTTATCCCTTCACCGGCGCGGGACGGGCTCGCTGTATGGGAGAGACCGAGGGGTTTGTCAAGGTCCTGGCCCACGAAAAAACCGATCGGATCTTGGGCGTGCACATCATCGGACCACGGGCCGCGGATATGATCGCCGAGAGCGTACTGGCGGTTGAGCTCGGCGGCAGTTCAGAAGACATTGCCCGCACCGTGCACGGGCATCCGACATTTGCCGAGGCCCTGCAGGAAGCCGCCATGGCGGTGCAAAAGTGCTCTATTTACGCTTCTTGAGTTTTCATTTTATAATGGATTCACCGCAGAGACGCAGAGTGCGCAAAGAAAAAATTTTTTTATAAAAAAACCTTTGCGGGCTCTGCGTCTCTGCGGTGAACTATAACCTTAACCACTTCCAACTTTAGTTCACTCTTGTCCGCCTGATGTTTTGGCGGATTAGTCACTTTTTTTTATCCTACTCGAAGAGCGGCGTGCTGATATATCTTTCCGCCGGGCTCGGAATGATAACCACGATGGTTTTGCCGCCGGATTCAGGACGCTTGGCCACCTCGAGGGCCGCCTTCACCGCCGCACCGGATGAGATGCCGCAAACAATGCCTTCCCGTTTGGCCAGCTGGCGGGACGTTTCAAAGGCATCATCGTTGGACACGGTCACCACGTCGTCCAGCAGGGATTGATCCAGGACATCCGGCACAAAGCCGGCGCCGATCCCCTGAATTTTGTGCGGTCCTTTTTGGCCGCCGGAGAGTACCGCAGAATCGGTGGGCTCCACCGCGATAGCTTTAAAAGACGGTTTGCGGGGTTTGATGACCTGCGACACCCCTGTAATGGTGCCGCCGGTGCCGACACCGGCGACGAAGATGTCGACCCGGCCCTCGGTGTCCCGCCAGATTTCTTCAGCGGTTGTCTCCCGGTGAATTCTGGGGTTGGCCGGATTTTTAAACTGATTCGGCATAAAAGCGCCTTTTTCAGATTCAAGTATCTCCTGAGCCTTCTCAATGGCCCCCGGCATGCCATTGGCGCCGGGCGTTAAAACCAGCTGTGCGCCCATATGGGTTAAGAGCTTGCGCCGTTCGATGCTCATGGTATCCGGCATCGTCAGGCAGAGGCGATAATTTTTAGCGGCGCAGATAAAGGCCAGCGCAATGCCCGTGTTTCCGCTGGTCGGTTCGACGATGAGCGTCTTGGGAGTGATCGAGCCATCGAGCTCACCGGCCTCGATCATCGAGGCCGCAATGCGGTCCTTCACACTTCCGAGAGGATTAAAAAACTCCAATTTGGCAAATATTTCAACATCCACCGCTTGATTAATTCGATTCAGCCGAACCAAGGGTGTCGCGCCGATTGTACTGCTGATGATGGAATGATATTTCATAGCTAACCCCCTTAAAAAAAAACTCCGCTAAAAAACCACCAATAAACAATAATCATTAACCCGATTTTAGAATCCATCTCAAACATGTGGATAAGGGTTCCCCGCTTAAAGCGG
>JASFGM010000543.1:0-3373 GCA_050123755.1 Desulfobacterales bacterium | reverse complement strand
AAATAGGCCGTTTCAGGGGGCAGGAACCGCAATATCCACAGCGGGGTCAGACCTTCAATCTGGCGGGCTTTGCGTTGCTCCTTGTTCACCGACGGTTGAAAGCCCTGACGGGCAGTGATGTCAAAGGCTGCCTGAGTGCTAAGCGAGGGGCGCAATAAATATGAAAACGTAAAGCAGGGTAGGGGATTCGAGATAAAACAGCGGCTGTTTTTCATTATCTGTGCAGATCGTTTGCGATGATTGCTTGAAAAGAGAACTTTTTCGACCTATACTTTTTCATGCCGTTCATACCGGTGTCACCTTTGGGAAGTTTGCCCTTCCAAAGGACCGTAACCGATCGCAGAAACCATTTTTTTTCGATTTTCGTGAGGTATCAAAATGCTGCCCCAAAAAATTGCATTGGATCAAATCGGAACCATCATTGCCGAAACCTTTAAAGGCAAAGACGAAATTGTGTGTTATGTGGGTTCCAATGCCGCCACCCCGACGGCCTCGATTGAAGCCCTGACCAAATCCATAAAGTCCCGGAAACCCGAACTGCCTTTTATCAATATGGTTCACCTTCTTTTACAGGGACCGGTCCCCTATGTTGAAGCGGGCTTGCAGGATCGGGTGATGACCTATTCGATTTTTTCAGGGGGTGAGGTTCGAAAGGCGGCCAATGAAGGGCGCGCATTTTACCTTCCCTGTACCCTGGCCAATCTGGACAGCCTAATCGGAAAAGAGTGTAAATATGAACCTGATGTGGTTCTGTTAAAGGTCAGACAGAACGAGTTTACGGGTGAATTCAGTTTAGGGCTGTCGGTTGAAGCCCTTCATACCGCAATCGACCATGCCAAGGTCGTGATTGCCGAATTGGACCCCTCCATGCCGTTTACCCAGGGGCAGAGCGTGGTGGACGCTCAGTCGATTGACTGTATCATTGAGGCGGGTGTTAAGCCGGTTTATGATTTTAGCGCCCCGGACTTTGAAAATTTATCGGCTGAGGAAAAAAGGATCGGCGAACTGATCACCCGCCATTTCATCAAAGACGGTATTACCCTGCAGGTGGGCATCGGCAGAATCCCGGATGCAGTCGTCGGCACCATCCGGGATGCACAATATAAAGATCTCGGTGTTCAAACCGAGCTTTACGGCGACGGGTTGATGCTTCTGGAAAAAGAAG
Organism: Desulfobacterales bacterium; assembly: GCA_050123755.1. Taxonomy (GTDB): domain Bacteria; phylum Desulfobacterota; class Desulfobacteria; order Desulfobacterales; family JAHEIW01; genus JAHEIW01. The sequence goes on along the minus strand of JASFGM010000543.1, from coordinate 2,208 downwards.
GCATTGTTACCAATCGTAAAAAGAAAGCCAATCTGGGCTACAGCACCACCAGTCTGATTATGGGCTCCAAAGACCTTTACGACTTTGTGCATATGCGCACCGGTGTTCAAATGCGGCCCTCATCCTATACCAACGCGGCGGAAACCATTCGGAAAAACAGCCCCTTCATTTCGGTTAACACCGCCATCGGGGTTGATTTGCTGGGAAATGTCTGGGCGGATTTCATCGATCCCCGGCGCTATTACAGCGGGGTCGGCGGGCAGCCGGACTTTATTCGTGCTTTAAATGACCATGCATACGGCACGCCGATAATCGCTATCAAAAGCACTACCCGCAGGGGGGAATCAAAAATTACGAAAATGCACCCGGGCGGTATCAGTCTCACCGCCAGTGCCTATGATGGTGTTGTGATTGTAACCGAATACGGTATCGCCGACCTGCGGGGGCTGACGACCGGCGAAAAGGCCATGGCGATTGCCCGGATTGCCCATCCGCGCTTCAGCGATGGTTTCCAGCGCGATGTTTATGAAGATCAGCTTTTCACCAAGCCCCGCGGTTATTCCCTGGATAAAACCCCAAAGGGTGTCAACCTTTATGACGGCAGCATCAAATTAGAAAAGTGAAATCTTATTTACGAAACTATTTATTTATCATCCTTTTATCGGTATCGCTTTTATTCTGTGCAGGCGGCAAGCCGGGGCCGAACCTCTCAGTTGAAGCACTGCCGCAATATGACGCGCTTTTTTCAAACAAATATGGCTGGACCGGTGGGGATGGGGTATATTCGGTCTTGTTAAATCAAGACACGATCGCCTGGTTTTTCGGCGATACATGGATAGGCCAGCTAAAAAACGGGCAGCATGTGAATGCCACGCTTGTGAACAATTCGGTGGCCATTCAGCACGGCAAAAGCCCGGATTTAGCCAAAATGGACTATTATTTCGGCCGCGCAGCCGACGGCAGCCCAGCTGCCTGGATTCGTCCGGCCGATGGCCGGGGGTGGTTCTGGGTATTTGACGGCGTGATGACAGCAGAGGGACTGTCCTTTTTTCTGATCCAAGTCGAACGAACCGCAGGAGATGCCGTCTTTGATTTTAAAGTTATCGGAGCCTGGCTGGGCCAAGTTGATAACCCGAAAGACCCGCCTTGGCAGTGGCGGATCCGGCAATTCAAGATCCCCTGGGCCGAATTTTCAGTTTCCCGCAGTATTCTATGGGGATCAGCGGTCATACAGGTCAAGGACTTTTTATATATTTACGGAACAACTGAAGATCGGCAAAACGCTGTTCATCAGAAGCACATGATTTTAGCCCGGGTTCCGGTGTCCACGCTGGCTGACTTTTCCCGGTGGCGCTTTTATGCCGACGGCAACTGGGTGTCGGATTTTACGCGCGCAAGCCGGTTGTGCGAAAATATGCCCCATGAATATTCGGTAAGTTATCTTCCCGCATTGAAAAAATATGCGGTCATTTATTCGCAGGATGGGTTATCGAAAAATATCCTGGCGCGTCTGTCGGCCGAGCCCCAGGGGTCCTGGAGCGATCCGATCCAACTTTATCAATGTCCGGAAGCCGATTGGGATGATTCGATTTTTTGCTATGCGGCCAAGGCCCATGCAATTCTTTCCGAAGTTCCCGACGAACTGGTCATTACCTATATCGCCAATTCAGTTGATTTTAATAAAACTGCAAATGATGCCCGGCTGTATCGGCCGAGGTTTTTGCGGGTCACTTTTAACCTAAAAAAGAAGTGACTAAGGTGCACTGATTTATGAAGTGACAAAATTTAAGGAATGCGATCGGGTTCCAATTTTTTAATTGTGAAACACCGCGGGGTGGAACCGTAGGCCCGGGCGGCAGGTCCAGGGGACTATATTTTGACTTCCGCCTCGATCCATTTTAAAAATGGCGGATAGCCGTCCAGGATCGGCAGGCTGATAATGCCCGGGCAGTCGAAGCTGTGCAAAGCGATGACTTTCTCAATCAGCTGGGAAACGAGACTTTCAGTGGTCTTGGCAATTAGAACCACCTCATTATCCTGTTGAATTTCTTCCTCCCATCTATAGATGGACTGCATGTTATCCAAAATGTTCACACATGCAGCCAGACGCGATTCCACCAGCGCTTTCCCGATCTTTTGCGCCTCGGCTTTGCTGCCGGCGGTCATATAAATAAAGTTAACAGCCATCAGGGTCCCTCTCTTTCTCGA
>JASFGM010000542.1:0-3382 GCA_050123755.1 Desulfobacterales bacterium | reverse complement strand
GTCACCCAGGTGCCCGTCATCACCGAGCAACAGACTCAATTCTGCCCCCAACACACAAACTAAGTTTCCATGATTGACGTCCAAGTCGCCGAAGAACCTGCCCCGAGAGAGCGCTAAATTCTTTACTTGTAAGTAATCTGATGTAACCGCAAGGATTTCGACGGGATCTTTTCTGGCTGAAGCCAACACTGCCGCCTGAACCTCTTTAAGGGGCGCGACACGCGTCGGAACAGGCAGCGCTTGCTTTATCGACATGACATCCGCCAGACTCAGTCCTCGGGAATGATGCTCATGGGCAGCCCGCTGCTGAGCCTGCGTTAATTGAAGCTGACGCACGATGATGTTGTTGGTTCCCAGGCTTTCAATCTGTTCCAGCGTTTCGCGCTTGGCCCCTTCACCGATCGCCAGCATGGCAACCACCGCAATGATTGCAAAAACAATCCCCAGCATGCTCAGCAGGCTTCGGAGCTTATGCCGATGCAGTGCGCGCCAGGATTCTTGTGTTATTTTACCCCACTTCATGCGCGAACCTCATCGTCAACGATACGGCCTTCCAGAAGGCGGATGATGCGCCGGCATTTGGAAGCCACGGCGGCTTCATGAGTCACCACAACAATGGTGGCCCCGTTTTCATTGAGTTCACGGAATAAGGTAAGGATGGTTTTACTGGTTTCAGAATCCAGGTTCCCGGTGGGTTCATCCGCTAAAATCAGCAGCGGGTTGACGACAAGCGCGCGTGCAATCGCAACCCGCTGCATTTCGCCCCCTGAAAGTTCTGAGGGTCTGTGATCACGGCGGTCCGTCAAATCGACTTGCTCGAGGGCTACCTCCGAACGGCCGATGGCTTCGCGTTTGCTCTCCTTGCGATAAAGAAACGGCATCGCCACGTTTTCAATAACCGTATATTGGGGGATCAAATTGAAGCTCTGAGAAATAAACCCAATTTGGGTCGCCCGTATCCATGATAATTCATGATCTGATAGCGCTGAAACATCCTGCCCGCCCAGTAAATATTGACCCTGGGTGGCACGCTCAAGACACCCGAAAATGTGCATGAGCGTCGACTTGCCGGAACCCGATGGTCCCATAATTCCAACAAATTCAGCCGGCTCTACCGCAATATTGAGGCTTCGCAGTGCTTCCACCCGTGAAGGCCCCATTTCATAAACCTTCTCGACCCCGCGAGCCTCTGCGATTTTTAGATTGTCATTCATTGGAATTTTGGGCCGCAGGCGTCAATTGTTTTTGCCCGACGATTTCTTCGGCCAGCGGCTGCGAGAAGGCCACGACATCGCCTTCCGAAAGCCCTTCAACAATTTGAGCCCAGTCGCTGCTGACGGCACCCAGCGCAACCTCTTGCTTTTCAAAACTGGATTTTACATCCTTATAACAGTACCAGCGCCCACCCTCTTCAAACACCGCATAGACAGGAACGACCAGCACATCCTGCACCTGGGCGCATTGAATTTCCACTTTGGCGGTCATACCGGGTCGCAACCGTTGATCCTCCTCTTTAACCGAAACAAGAACACTGAAGTATTTGTCTGCCTTGAAATTTTCATTGCGCGCTTCTGCCAGCACACCGATAGATCGCACCTGGCCGGATAATCTCAAATCCGGATAGGCATCCACCTGAACCACAACCAGCTTGCCAACGTCGACTTTGTGCAAGTCAATCTCACGAATTTGAGTTTTAACCACCATCTCAGATACGTCCGGAAGATATACCAGGGGCTGGTTTTGAAATACCACATCTCCAATCCGCGGCTTGCGCCTGGTACCTCCGCGATGGCCTTCGGGCAAGACCACGATGCCGGGTATCGGCGCACGAATGACGGTACGTTCCAACTCCGCCTGGGCAGCTTTTAAGGCAGCCGTGGTGCTCTCAAGCTTTTCTCTGGCCTGACGTAATGCAGCCATGGCCTTTCCGACTCTAAAACCGGAAGCCTTTTTGGTCTGCTCCAAATTCATTTTGGCCCGTTGAACCTGAGCCTTGGCCTTCTCAATCAAAGCGGGCAATACAAAATCGCGGTAACTCTCATATTTTCGATTCGCTACCTCAGAAAGCTTCTTAGCTTCATCAACTTTATTAAGCGCATTGGCAACCTCGGTCGGATTGGCATATCCTTTCTTTTTGAGCGCTTGCAGGTCAGCAATGTATCCTTGCTTCTCTTCCCAATCCTGTCTGGCTTCGCGGGCTGCGCCTTCAAGACGAACCAGCTCCAACGGCCCGTCTCCTTTTTCTAACTTTAAAAAATCGAGCTTTGCCACCCGCAGATCAAACTCTGCGGCCTGCACTTCTTGCTCAGCCTGTATTTTTTCCCATTTTAGTGCTTGATCATGGGCGGCCACTATCGCTTCGTCTTCACGAACTTTAGCAGATAATTGGATTACTTTTTCTTCAAAAGGCGTTGGGTCCAATCGAACAACCACATCACCTTTTTTAACCCGGGTTCCCTCAGCGATGATAGAGATAATTTTCCCCTGATCCCCGCGAATTTGAGATAACAGAACAGTTGATCGCGCGGCATCCAGCTCCCCTACTGCTTCAACGCTCACCGAAAAGCTGCGCCGTTCCACACTCGCCCTGAGCATCGGCATATCTTCAGACTCTTTTTTGAAGAAAACCAGAAGCAAAACCGCCAACACCAAAACCAGCGCTAAGAAAAGAAAAAATATGTTTCGCTTGTGTTGCATTAGAATCATTTGGGTCGATCGATTAAGGTTCCCATCACTTTCCTCAAGCGATAGGTTCCGATAATGTAGTCAATAACCACCGAAAGCAAATTTGTCTGAGCACGCCGCAGGGTTTCTTCAGCATTAATAATATCAAAGTTGTCGGCAAGCCCCCAACGGAATTTTATTTGAGCCAGTTCGAGTTGGCCTTTTGAATCCTGGATTTGATCCTGCTGGATTTTAATTCGCTGCTCCTGACGGCGCAGATTCCGATGCTCGCGCTTTGCTTCCCTGACCACTTCATCCTGCTGTAAACTTTCACTGCGCCGTGCGCCTTTTACCGAAATCAAGGCTTGCTCGTAATTTGCCCGTTCGACGGTGCGTTTCATATCCGTGGAAGTTACAAGACTTACACCCCAGGCCTCCTCATCAAATGACGAACTCCGGCTGAGCGTATCGCCCCTGTCAAACCGGGAATAATTTAAAACCACATTCATATCCGGCAAAATATTGTGTTTGGCTATCCGCGATTGCCGCTGGGCCTCCCGAACCGTATCGGCGGCCTGATCCAATTCCACCCGGTTCTTCAGGGCGGCCTTTACGGCCTCCTCTTCTGAAATTCGAAATAAGTTATATTCAAGCGGCGCCTCTACTTCTAAGACCTCCGAAAGCGGCAAGGCCAGCAGAATCTTTAAATTATCCAGCG
>JASFGM010000541.1:0-3383 GCA_050123755.1 Desulfobacterales bacterium | reverse complement strand
AGTCGTTGCTTTAACATTTGACCAAAGTGTTGTTGAATTAGATATTATCGTATGAATAATGCCTTGGACGTTTTTAGCCAATGGTAATTTCCCAAGCGGCAATACGCCCAGAATCATATCGAGCAGTTTTATTAAAAAAGGGCTTAAAATAAGAAGAACTGAGACTAAAGTCCCCAATGAAAAGAGAAAACCTCTTGATATCGTGTAATACAACCCAAAGAATCCCGCTAATACGACCACCATAAAATAAATATAAACTGTTATGGAAAAACCGTGAGCCGCGTTGATACCATACTTAGCCTTCAGGAAAAAGGTGGAATACAACATGCCGCCTTTAGGAATGACGTAACTCCAAAAATTCATCGCCATCGGCAACGTCACGATATCAGCAAAGCCCAATTTAACACCCAGTCGTGAACTGCTTAAATATGCGATCTTGCATCCTGACAAAAAAAATAAAATCAAACCAACAATCACTGAGATAAAAAATTCTCCCAGCGATATTTTTGTTATTAAAGATAAGTAATCATCTCTAACTAATACAAATAAAGAAACAAAAATTAATATAACTGCTAACAAATAGGCAATGGTTTTTCTGGTCATAATATGACAAAAGCCGTTTATTTAAACCTATTGAGCAACACGATACGATACAGGGAGACCTTTCTTTTTCTGACTGACAAATAACATAACATAAGAAAATTGAACTGGAACCTTGAAATTCAGAAAGAAGTCGTATCCATATTTTTTAACTATCTTTAATTCATTAGATTCCAGTATTCTTTCCATCCAACGCGGCGGAAATAAAAACGCATGGTACGGGGTATAAAAGAGCTTTTTTATTCCTAACCATTCTATAAAAATCAATGGAAAACCATGAGGGTTGAGGGTGCTGAGAACAAGTATTCCATCCTCTCTCAATATCGCGGAGATCTCTCCAATTGTCCTATACGGGTCTGTAACATGTTCTATAACCTCACCCAGCAGAATTGCGTCAAAATAATTACGCTCAAAATAGGCGGATATTTTCTGCACGTCCCCCTGGACCATATAATCATAGCCTTCAGGCAATTCTCTTTTTCTAATGTCAAAGCCATATATCGTCTGAGATTGTGCTTTTTGCGCAACCAGGGCACGATTATAATAGAACAATCCAATATCAAGTATTTTTTCTCTGCCCCTGGCATAAGAAGCGAACTCTTTCAGTCTTATCTTAGTCGTGCGGTTAATTATCTGAACCGTGTCAGCCATTTTTATCTCTCTAAATAATATTATTTATCACGATTGTTTGCAGATCCCTTTCGACAATCACATCGTCCTGGATGGCAAAATAAATACCCCCTTATTCGCAACAGCAGCCTCTAATATATACACGTATAAATCATACAATAAAGGGAACTCTTTTCGGTTTAAGAATCTCTGATGCCATAGTACATTCATAACAGTCTTTTTCCGGCTGCAAAGGTCTATTATTTCATCAATTATCTCTTTGCCTCTGACCAGGTTCCCTTTCGCTTTATCAGCCAGATATGCATCCATAACAACCGTCGGTATTACAATAAAGTCATCTCCAAACGGCTTGAAAGGATAATATACATTCTCATAAAAACCCACATTATTTTTATTAACGATCGTCGCGTCGAATCTAAAACCCACTTGTTTTTGTAACTGCCACGTATCCGGTATCAGATTATTCCAGTAATGCTGCCGAACGCTGCAAGCCTCATGCCCGAGAATATTCTCAAGTTTATTTTTCTCTGATAAAAGCAACTCCCTATCATTGTAAGAATTATAGGAACCATGGACACCCACTTCCCATCCAGCCGAATCGAGTTTCCTGATAACAGATTTTATCTGCAGACTGTCAATATTATATCGACCCCATGCAAGCACAAAGCTTTTCGGATTCTTAAAATCTGCTTGCACACTTTCACTGAGGAAAAAAAAAGTCGATCTAGCATTATACTTCGACTCAAGCTCCATAATATGCTGAAAATTCCAATATGGATTCCTGCCCGAAAAAAGACTTTGCAAATGGGTAAGACGGCCTTCCTTAAGAAAATAATACAAGCTATGAAAAATAGTCTTTTCCGTTCTGTCAACATCATGAGTAAGCCAAACAAAAAACTCCTTCCCTTCCGGAAATTTCGGCTTAATTTGATTTTGTGTTAACTCGCTGATGTCCATCCCTGCAAAATTATCCAGTCAAAATGTCTATGATTTTATCACCTGCATTTCCGTCACCATAAAAAGATTCTTTGCCCACCTCATTGAGCTTTTCGGCCTCGGTTGCAGATTTTACAATGCTTTCTCTGTCTGCTCCGGCTAATCTGTTCCAGCCGGAATCAATAAGTTCTGACCATTCGGTCTCATTCCTTAGAGTGACACAACTGACACCCAGAAAATAAGCCTCCTTTTGAACCCCGCCCGAATCTGTCAAAATCAAACGGGCATTTTTCTCAATTGCAGCCATTTCAAGATAAGAAACCGGTTCGATTACAAATACCCGCTTCGAAAATTTAAGTTCATATTTATCAACAAATCCAATCGTACGAGGGTGTAACGGTAAAATAACAGGATGATTTTCTGATACCGCATTCAAACCCTCGATAATCTGCCAGAGCCTATTTCGGTCATCTGTGTTCTCGGCGCGATGGATAGTAGCGAGGTAATAACTTCCTTTCTCGACACCTAGCTTCTTCAATACATTATCTTCAAGAGATTCTGCCATCTTTGAATAATAAAGCATAGAGTCATACATAACATCACCAACTTGATGAACCCCGCGTTTGACCCCTTCGTTGGCTAGGTTTTCAACCGCAAGCTTAGTCGGACAAAACAATATATCCGCAACATGGTCGGCAACGATGCGGTTTATCTCTTCGGCCATCTTTCTATTGAAGGAACGCAAACCAGCCTCAACATGGGCAACCGGAATATGAAGCTTCGTTGCAGCCAACGAACCGGCAAGTGTCGAATTTGTATCGCCATAAACAACAACAAAGTCAGGCCGTTGCTCTTCTAACACCCCTTCTATGCGCTGCAACATTAATCCGGTCTGCCTGCCGTGCGAGCTGCTACCGACCTCCAAATCATAATCAGGCCGAGGTATATCAAGCTCATTGAAGAAAACCCGTGACATATTATCATCATAATGCTGGCCGGTATGAACAATCAATTCGTCTATTTTACACTGCAACCTCTGATTATATCTCGATATCGACCTGCTTATAACAGCCGCCTTGATAAATTGGGGTCGGGCACCGACAATACTCGCGATTCTAATCGAATCTCTCAAGTTAAATTCTTCCTTTCGTGATTAAACGTCAAATAATTTTGTTAAATAAGTCAATCATCCATGTCGTGAGACTTATCTTTTCAGA
>JASFGM010000540.1:0-3383 GCA_050123755.1 Desulfobacterales bacterium | reverse complement strand
TCTGACGCATACAATGGGTGCTGTAAACACGCTCCCAGGCGGCACTGGCATGCAAGGATGCGGGGTGATTGGTTTCTGTCGTAATGTAATTGTAATCGTGCTGAATGAGTCGACGTTTTATTTCGCGGGCGAAACAGGATCCCATCGAAGCAATCGGCGTAGATTTTGAAATTGTAAATCGACCCGTCCGGGGAGCCGGAAAATTGCCGTCCACCGGGGGGTTTTCAAAAGAGCCCGGCCAGACTTGCCATTTCCGGAACTGAGGTATGGGATTCGTATCTGAAGCTGCCATGCTATGTTCCTTTAAAAGGATTGAATATTTTCGATTGAATATTGAATATAATTCAATTTTGGGCTGAAAACCAATTTATTTTCTGGCGGTCGACCATCCGGTCAAAAAGAGCTGTCGGATTCTGTCCTTATATAACAAATCGATCCCGTGAATGAAAGCTTTGGATTCTCAAACCCATTTGTTGACAAAATTAGTCCGGTTCTTTTATATTTATTCATTTGTAAACGATCTTCTAAACCGCCGAACATTGAGTTTAACAAAATATTTGACCGGAAGCGTGGATGGGGCGCAATTCGACATATAATATTTTGATGTACTCGCATGATACGTATGGTCTCGGGCACATCCGCAGAACCATGGCGATCGCGGCCCATTTATTGGGGCCGCGCATCAATATACTGATCCTGACCGGATCCCCAATCGCCGGCCGCTTTTCATTTCCCGAGCAGATCGATTTTGTGCGCATCCCTGGAATGATTAAAAAAACAAGCGAAGAGTACCTGCCGCTTTCAATTAAAATCAATGCCAGACACGCACTGGATATCCGCAAAAACATCATCACGGCCACCGCTAAAACCTTTCAACCCCAACTTTTCATCGTGGACAAAGAACCGCTCGGATTGCGAAAAGAGGTATTACCGACGCTCAAATGGCTGCAGCGCAGTCGTCCCGATACCCGCGCCATTCTTGGACTCCGGGATATTATGGATGATGCTGCTACAGTTAAGAAAGATTGGACTGAAAAAGGCGTGTATGAAATCCTGGAAAGCCTGTATGCGGAAATTTGGGTTTACGGCATTCAGGAGTTTTATAATCCCATTGTTGAATACGATATTGCGGAATCCATCAGTCGCAAGATCCACTTTACGGGATATATTCCGCGTAAAATTCCCGGCAAAGAAGCGGTGCGCAGTATGCGCAAAGAGTTCGGCGTCCGCCAGGGTGAAAAGCTGGTTGTGGTGACAACCGGCGGCGGCGGAGACGGGTATATGGTTATGCGAAATTATGTCAGCATGCTCGAATCTGCCCCGGATGGTCTGCCGTTCAAGAGTGTATTGATTACGGGGCCATTTATGCCCAAAAATAAACGCCGAAAAATCTTTAAACGCGCCCGAAAGCTCGGGGTGCGCACCTATCACTTCTATCGGCAGATGGAAAAAATATTTGCTGCTGCGGATCTGGTTGTGACCATGGGAGGCTACAACACGCTTTGTGAAATTCTCAGTCAAGGCACGCCCAGTCTGGTAATTCCGCGGGAGAAACCCCGTAAAGAGCAGATGATCCGGGCCCAGGCGTTTAAACGTCAGAACCTGGTCGACTATATTCCCTGGACAGAATTTACACCGCAGATTTTACAGAAGAAGATCCTCAGGCTCCTGGAAACCCCCGAACCTTATCTGGAGGCCATTTCGCAATTTCGGCTTACCGGAATCGAGACCATGCAGCAGCGCCTGCTCAACTTCAGGCCGCCAAAATCATGACTTCGCCTACCAAACCCATTTTGGGAATGATCCTGAAAGGCTACCCCCGAATATCCGAGACCTTTATTTCCAATGAAATCTATTTACTGGAAAAATTGGGTTTTCCCATTCACCTATTTTCCATGCGCCAGCCCCGGGAAAACTTTACCCATGCGAGCGTTACCCGGATTAAAGCCGACGTCGATTACCTGCCCGAGACCCTTTTGAGACCTTTGCCGCGCTTAATCTATCATAACTTCTTGCTGGCGCTGCAAAAACCGGCTGTCTATGCCAAGGCTTTAAAAACAGCGGTTCAACGATTTTTAAGGACTCGAAAATCGGCCACCATCAAGCATTTGTTCCAGGCCGGCTACCTGGTCCATCATCTGCTTCCGGGTCGCAGCATAACCCATTTGCATGCCCATTTTGCGCATTCGCCGACATCGGTGGCCATGTTTACAAGCTTGTTGAGCGGGCTGCCGTTCAGCTTCACGGCGCACGCTAAAGATATTTATACATCAGATCCCAGGCAGTTGAGGGAAAAGCTGGCGCTGGCACGATTTGTCATAACGTGCACGGACTATAACCAACGCTATTTGAGCCAGCTTTATGATGGTGAGCCGGATACGATCTCGCATGTCTATCACGGCATTGATACCGGTCTGTTTTCCCTTCACCAAGAGACGCCTCAGATGCCCACAAAGCCCTATCAAATTCTCACCGTCGCCCGCCTTATCGCCAAAAAAGGACTGCCCACCGTTTACAGGGCGCTGAAGGAATTGCAGGCAAGGGGAATCCCGTTTGAGCATATCCTCATCGGTGATGGAGAGGACCGGCAAAAAGTTTTAGCGCTTATAAAAAGTCTAGACCTCAAAACGCATACCCGCTGGCTGGGCACTCAACCGCATGATGTGGTCTTGGACCATTACAGACAGGCGCATCTGTTTGTGCTGGGGTGTGAGGTGGCTGCCAACGGCGACCGGGATGGCATCCCCAATGTCCTGCTAGAAAGCATGGCCATGGGTGTACCGGTGGTGGCAACCGCTATTTCGGCTATTCCCGAGCTTGTCGAAACAGAAAAAACAGGGCTCCTGGTGCGACCCGGGCAACCCAAACCGCTGGCGGAGGCCATGATCCGACTGCTGACCAACACGGAGCTTCGAACCCGTGTCATCTCCGCCGCCCGGCAGCGCGTGATGCAGGATTTTGACAACAAGGTCCTAATAAAGCAGCTTGCCGATATTTATAAAAGTAAAATCAATGCGTTTAAGGAAATTTGAAGATTCATAACTCATTTTAAGTTCGAAATCCGAAACACGCCTGATTTTATAAAATTGGCCGAAACAAATTCGAATACCAAATGACAAAAATTTGAAACATAATCGATAAGGGCATCAGAAATTTAATCACGAAGTTAAAGTTTGGAACATTTGAATTTGTTATTTTGTATTTGTTTCGAATTTCGAATTTCGATATTCGGATTTAAGAATGCCTTAACAGAATTAAAATTTCAAGAATTACAAGTAATTACCAAAAGCTAAATCTCAAAATGCGTATCCTATTCTACGCTCCTTTCAAACCGCTGGATCATGTCCACCCTTCCGGCGATTTGGTGACGGCAACCGAAATCG
>JASFGM010000539.1:0-3385 GCA_050123755.1 Desulfobacterales bacterium | reverse complement strand
TATGCTAAAAAACAGATCGAAAGGATTGATTCCGGGAAAGCTGCCGAAGCAGTCGTGCCGACGGATTTTTCAGATAAAGGCAATGATACCATCTTCCTGTCCGTGGTCGATGGTGACGGCAACGCCGTTTCGCTGATCCAGAGTCTGTTTGAAGCCTTCGGCAGTTGCGTCATGGTGCCCGAAACCGGCATGGTCCTGCACAACCGGGGCCGGGGCTTCAGTCTGGATCCCAAGCATGTCAACCGTCTCGAGCCCGGCAAGCGGCCCTATCACACCTTGCATCCGGCCATGATCCTTAAAGACGGTCGACCTTACATGGTTCTGGGCACGCCCGGTGCCGACGGCCAAACCCAAAGCATTATCCAGTTGATCACCAGCATGCTCGAGTTTGAGGCCGATGTCCAGCAGGCGGTGGAAGCGCCGCGCTGGCGGAGCAATCCGGATGGGACCCTGCAGCTGGAGGGTCGCTTTCCAAGCGAAACCATAGCCGGATTGGAGGGCAGGGGGCATGTGCTGGAATTATTGGCTGACTGGGACCCGGTTATGGGCAGCGCTCAGGTCATTTTGGTCGAAACCGGCGATGGCGTTCTCAAGGCAGGAGCCGACCCACGTCGACAGGCCTATGCCATCGGATCTTGAAATCCGATGGCCATGGTCTCAGGTTTCGGGTGTCAGGTGTCAGGAAAAACAGAGGACAGGGTACAGAAAGCAGATGACAGACGATACATAGCTGATCGATTTTCTGTCATCTGTTATCTGACACCTGAACACTGACACCTGACACCTATTTTTTTGAGGGCTTTTTCAACAATCTTCGATTGGAAAGCGCGGCTGCCACCAAACTGCATACCGCCACAATAACCAGCGCCAGTCGGTAAGAACCAAATTTTATCAGGAGATACCCGCTTAGCCAGCCGGATATGAGTCCGGCCCAGGCCTTGGCGGTATAGGTAATGCCGTAGTTTGTCGTGGCGTACCTGGCACCATAGTAATCTCCGATCGTCGCCGGATACAGGGCAAAGGGGGCGCCTCCGAGTAATGAGGCCGTAAACACGATGATTACAAACAGCACGGGTATGTGCGCCAGCAGGACGAAGGCAAAGATGGAAAGGCCTAACACCGAGTAAAACAGCATCATTGTTTTTTCCCTTCCGATCTTGTCGGAGACCGCACCGGCAAAGATTCTGCTCAAGCCGTTGGCCAGCGGAAACAACACCAATACCCAATTAAAATAGCTTGCAGGAATATTGAACTCACGGGCCAGCATTTTCATCTGAGCGCCAAACATGAGCACAATCGAGACCGTTGCTGCAAACGAAAAATAGATCAGAAACCACTGATAGGTTTTTAGCATCTCAGCGGGCTTATAATCGACCGCTGGTTTTGATTTCTTATCCTCTGATTTGGAGGGCGGCGACCATTTTTGAGCCGGGTAGCGCAATAGCAGTGAAAGGGGGACTAAAATGATCAGCATGCCAGATCCGACCCATAAAAATGTTGAACCGAGCCCTCTGGAATCCAGTAATGCCTGAATGAAGAAGTTAAAAATAGCTGTTCCGGCACCAAATCCAAAAACAACCAGACCGGCCGCGAAGCCGCGCCTGTCAGGGAACCATTTAACCGCACAGGCAGTAGCGATACCGTAGAGAACACCCACACCCAACCCGCCCAGCCCATAGTATAGATAGAGCGCCTGTGGCGTTGATACAAAAGCGCACAAAATAAACCCGATTCCGACAAGAAAAGAAGCGGCCAGCGCCATTTTGCGGGGGCCGTAGGAATCGGCGATAAAGCCTGAAAACGGCTGCACAAAGGTAGCGGCATAGGCAAACACCGTAAACGTCATTCCGATTGCTGCCGGATTCCAGGCAAATTTGTTTTCAATCGTGTAGGCGAATAGAAACCAGGAATACTGATAAACGCTGATAACCATCATGATAATGAATGCTGACAGGATGATCACCCACCGAAATTTAAAAGCTGCAGCTTGATTAGCATCCATGTTTAATGCTCCAAAAAATTAATAATTTGAAGTGGTTCTCTATAACATTAAAGTCAGCTTTGTCTATATATAATTAAAATTTCAAAATTCGCGAGGAAATATTTGTCAAAATAGACCTTATGCCCAACTCGTCTGTACGGACAAACCAAACAGTGGTTTAGGGGGACCTTCTATTTCCATTTAAGCGCTGACCGGATCCATTTCCAGGATAGGGGAGGAAGAGCCCTTGCCGCATTAAGCTGGGAAACGACAAGTCGTGGCATCTGGAGGACGATTCAGACCGAAAAACGACAAATCGTGGGCCAATGTGACCTGGGTGCGGTTTGCGTGTATTTTATGAATATTCAGAAAATTCATGGGGTTGATACTTACCGGAACATGGCGGGGACATTCCGGCATTTGAGGTGTTTTAAAGGAATGATATGATAATGGGCGTGAGGACATACCCAAAGGGTAGTCCTATAATCAGAGCTAAAATTGCATAGATAAATATCTTCCCAATCGTCTTTCTTTTAATAATAGCAACTAAAGCCCCTATGATCGAAACGATAATCGCAACAATAGCGGTGACCATTATGTCCATGGTTTTTCCATTTTTGCTGTTTAAATGTCCGGCCGTAGACGCCTGTGTTGATTATCTATTGACAGTCAGTTGATTTTTTACTTTTGTCAAGTATAAGTTTTAAATCGAGAAGATTATATCCGCTCCGAAAAATATCTTGACAACACCGGTGCGTCAGATTCACGTTAAGAAAATACGATTAAGCTTTTTTATATAGACTCATATCGCGAAAGGCAAAGACCATGACGGGCTTATCTTCAAAGACCGCACTCTCCTTTGCAGCTATTATTATAATTGTATCATTCATGGAGGGAATCCGTGCCGAAATGACCGAAAAAACAGTGAATCTTCCTAAAACGATTGGCGTTTGGACCAGACCTGATTCAACCCGAATCATTGATTCAAGCAATATTTTTGACTATATGAATGGAGCGGGAGAATTGTATTTAGCCTATCGTTTTGATCATCTTGAGGTCTACGAGTATACGGCTGATCAGCAAGACGACATTCTGGTGGAAGTGTATGTGATGAATACCTCCAATGATGCGTTTGGTTTATTGTCGCTAGATTGGGAGGGTGAGTCTGTGACATTTTCTTCTTTTCCCGCCCTTCAAACCAATTCCACGATTGTACCACCAACCAGGGCCTTGTATGGCGGAGGGCTATTGCGGATGTGCGCCGATACGATCTATGCTCGCGTAATGGCCTACCGGGAAACACCTGAATCCAGAGAAGCTGTCCTTGCCTTAGGTCAGGCAATTGCAGCAAACCGCAACCCGCCTGCTGAACCTGGATTGTTGAAGGTTCTTCCCCAGACCATC
>JASFGM010000538.1:0-3386 GCA_050123755.1 Desulfobacterales bacterium | reverse complement strand
ATCCAGGTATTGTTCTTCCAATTGGATGATCTCATCGCGATGGGCGCGTATTTTATTGACCAAACGATTAATATTCCACTCGCTCGACTCGGCATTCATAGCTGGATAGCCAAGCTCATCATGGGTCAGGCCGGTTACGTGGAAGCGGTAGCCCTCGCCGGCGATTGCCATCGGTGACACGGTGTCGCCGGCGCCGTCCAGGTTGCTATCACTATATATCCGAAATTGATCCGGCTCGCGATCTCCTTTTCGGACCATTGGTCGATTAACGATTTCGATATCCTCAGGCTCAGGGATGACGACCCGTTCCGTCATATGACCGACTTCTGCGTCTGTCATTACCAGAACGGGCGTGCGGAATTTTTCAGCCAGATTAAAAGCACGGATGGTCAAATCGAAAAGCTCTTGGGGGGAAGCGGGGCAAAGTGCAATGATTTCATAATCGCCGTGGGACCCCCAGCGGGCCTGCATCATATCCTGCTGGCCCACCAATGTGGGCAGACCGGTAGAAGGTCCTCCCCGCTGTACATCAACCAGGACACAGGGTGTTTCCAGCATGATGCCCAGGCCCAGGTTTTCCATCATCAGCGAAAAACCAGGGCCACTGGTGGCCGTCATGGATTTGGCGCCGGCCCATGAAGCCCCTAAAATGGCATTCATGGAAGCCAGCTCATCTTCCATCTGAATATAAATGCCATCAACCTGCGGCAATCGCGTCGACATTCGCTCGGCTATCTCTGTTGCAGGCGTGATGGGATAGCCGGCAAAGAAGCGGCAGCCGGCCAAAATAGCTCCTTCAGCAGCAGCATAGTCTCCCAGCAGGAAATGTTCTCCGGTCAAGAGGCCCTGGTCTGGCATGGTTTTAACTCAATTCTGTTCATCGATCTCGCCACTGTCGTCAGCAGGCACCTGGCTGCTTTCAACATAAATGGCAAAATCGGGGCAAAGCAATGCACATAAACCGCAGTCGGCACACTGGGAACTATCCGTTATTTCAGGTGGATGATACCCTTTGGGATTTGTATGCTTAGATATAACAAACACGCTACGCGGACAGAATTCAACGCAGAATCCGCAACCTTTACAGCGTTCCTCGATGATATGGATGATGCCGTGGGGAACCCGAACGCGATCCCGATCTAGAGGTTGCCGCCAATATTTCACACTGTCTCCTTCAATCCAAATGGATCTTCGCAAGGCTTGCGCGTCGCATGCAATCGCCACGTTTGGCAAGATGACTATTTTTATAACGAAACCAAAGCAATCGCCAGAATATTTTTATACCACAATTGGGTTTAAAAGTCATTGCTCTTTGACAACCGTAGGCCATTTTTATTATGCTAATAGGAGACGGTGACTGATCCATATAACGCAAAATCTCAGGTATTCTAAAAAATAGCAATAACCGGTAATCCGGGTGCCGGCATATCCGGAAATATTTTTAGATTGAAAAAAATTCTTCTCATTGGATCCATACTTATATTTATCAGCCTCTGTGGTCTTGCGGTTTTCATTCTTGATTTGCGACAGTACGCCGATCAGCCCGCCGGCCTTGATACAAAAAATATGGTGGTCAATATACCCTCCGGGCAAACATTTCAAGTCACAACCGATATCCTTTTTAAGGCCGGTATTATCAAGAGCCCCTTTAAGTTCAATATGGTTGCCCGTCTGAAAGGATACGACAAACAGCTTAAAGCCGGAGAATATACTGTGGCCGCATCGATGCCGCCTATTAAGATACTGGAAAAACTGGTTAAAGGCGAGGTCAAACTCTATAAGCTCACCGTCCCTGAAGGGTTCAATATCTATCAAATTGCCGAACTTGTTTCCCAAGAGGGATTTGCGGAAGAAGCCGTTTTTATTGAAAGTGCAACCGATGCCGCTTTCGCGCGCGAACACGGCATAACCGCTGAAACTTTTGAGGGTTACCTGTATCCGGAAACCTACTATTTCCCCAAAAAGGTGAGCACAAAAGCAATTGTATCCTCCATGGTCAAGAGATTCCGGCTGGTTTTTAAACCGGAGTGGAAAGAACGCAGCAAACAGCTGGGGTTTTCAATTCATCAAGTGGTAACTCTGGCATCGATCATTGAAAAGGAAACCGGCGCATCTTTTGAGCGCCCGCTAATTTCATCCGTTTTCCACAATCGGTTAAAAAAGAAAATGCGTCTAGAGTCGGACCCAACGGTTATTTACGGCCTAAAAAACTTTGACGGCAACTTGAATCGCAAGCATCTTGAAACCCTGACGCCATATAACACCTACAAAATCAGAGCACTGCCCCCCGGTCCGATCTCAAATCCAGGGAGTGCGTCTCTAGAAGCCGCCCTTTATCCTGCTGAAACAGAGTATATTTATTTTGTTTCCAAAAAAAACAACACCCATCAGTTCTCAACCAATTTTAATGATCATAATCAAGCCGTTCGAAAGTACCAGCTGCGGCGATAGAGCCTGTCCGAACAAACGTCTCGGCATTCATATAACCTAATGAAAATATGGGATATTATATGACGTCTGAAGTTCTGCCGCAACCATGCAATAATGGAATAGTGGTATGATGGAATACTGGTTTTTCTAAAGGATATTCACCACTTTTAAGCTTTATCGTCTATTCGAATTGTGCCATTTGCCCAAAAATGCATTACACCAAGATCCATTCTTCCAATATTCCAAGATTCCATCATTCCCATTGGGGGTCAGCTTGACATGCTGACAGTTGGAATTTAGGTTATAGGTCATAAGAGCCCATAGCGTGCTTTGAAACGAAGAAAAGGAGGAATCTATGGCACCCTCTGATAAAAATCGATTAAAAACCATCATTGATCTTGAAAAGCTCAACAGCTTAAATGCAGAAGGATGCCCGGCCTGTGGCAGAAAATTTACTTTAGGTGAGCCTGTCGTGCTGGCCTGTGGTGCGTGGGAAGGTAAACCAAAGTACATCCATGAAAATGAAGCCATATTTGATGAGGCCACCTCAACCTATTTTGAGCGCCGCTGCTATGCGTCGCGCAAAGGATAGAACCTATCTCAAAAATGTCTTTTGGCCTCCCGCCTTTTGGCGGGATTGGTGCCGCGTTTAAAATCCTCGACATACAACAGTATGCCTCCGGTTTTCGACCCACAAATCGTATTTGATCAGGCGGGAAGTCCCGCACCGCGGGAAAACTCGGCCCCGCCGCGCGTGTCCCGGCGAAGCCTTTAGGCGAAGACGGAATCTTGAACCAAAATCCTATTTTTGAGATAGGTTCTAGGAAACCGACTTTCAGAAAATCGGATAGACAAGCAGGCGCCCTTTTGAAAAACAACACAGCCATACCCAAATCTTAAATGCATCCCATCAATGGGCCGATAAATGCACTGCAGTGCATTTATCGGCTTTTCCC
>JASFGM010000537.1:0-3389 GCA_050123755.1 Desulfobacterales bacterium | reverse complement strand
CAAACACCTGCTTTTCTACATCGTGCTCAACCTGGCGTTTGTCGGTTTAGGCATCTACTGCATCAAAAAAATCACCAAGAAAAAATAAAGGTTCAAGGGTTCTGCGCTCAACGATCAGAGGTTCTCTTTTGGGGATAAGTTAAAACCAGGAGACCGTTTTATTGGTTTGATTGGTTTGATTGGTTTGATTGGTTCGGCTGGAGGCCTGCGGCTGGTTTCATTAGCTAAATTGGTCTAATTGGTTCAGTTAATCAACACGAGTAACCCTTTCAACAAATTTAACCAATGGAACCAATTTAACACCAGATTGTAGCGATTCGTTGAATAGGCAGAAGCCAGAGTGCAATTAACAGCAGCGAGTGAACAGATTACTTATTTTTGCGCCAGCGGTCGTGGGTGATGCCGTGTTTTTGGATGCGGTAGTTCAAGGCGCGGGGGCTCAGGCCGAGTTCTCTGGCAGCGTCCTTCTGAATCCACAGGTTTTTCTCCAGGGCCCGAAGGATCATCTGTCTTTCTTCTTCGTCCGAAAGCCGCAGGCTTTTGGAGGGCGCCGGTGAAGCCGGCCATTCGCCAATCTGAGGTACGGAAATATGCGTCGCTCCGATCTCCGGGCTGTCCGCCAGGAAAATGGCCCGCTCGAGCGCGTTGGACAGCTCGCGAATGTTTCCGCGCCAGGGATAGGTTTTAAGCATAACCAGTACTTCGGGCGACAGGGTATCGACTCTCTTTTTTACCGCTCGCGACAAGCGGTCCAACATAAGATAGGCCAGCGGTTCGATGCACTCGGTGCGCTCCCGCAGCGGCGGCATGTGAATGCGCAACACGTTGATCCGGTAATACAGGTCTTCACGAAATTTTCCTTCCCGAACCAGCGCTTCGATATCGCGGTTGGTGGCCGCGATGATGCGTGTATCGACATTGATGGTTTTGTTTCCGCCCAGCCGTTCAAATGCTTTTTCTTCCAGCACCCGCAACAACTTTGCCTGCAAATCAAAACTGAGCTCGCAGAACTCATCTAAAAACAGGGTCCCCTTATCGGCCTGTTCAAAGCGCCCGGTTCGCGTTCTGTCGGCCCCGGTAAATGCGCCCTTTTCGTGGCCGAAAAGTTCGCTTTCCATTAAGGTCTCGGGGATGTTGGCACAGTTTACCTTGATAAATGGTTTGGCACGCCGGGGACTGTTGAAGTGAATGTTTCCGGAAAGAAAACTTTTACCCGTGCCGGTTTCCCCGGTCATTAAAATGGTTGAGTCGGTTTGGGCCAGCCGTTTGATGGTGTCCATGATCTCTTGCATGGCCGGGCTGACGGCAATAATGTGATCATAATCGTAAACGACATCCTGCTGACGCCTAAGATAATCGATTTCATTTTTCATACTTCGCTTTTCAATGGCCTGATTGACGGCCAGTCGTAATTTTTCGTCAACAATCGGCCGGGTGATAAAATCGGCGGCGCCCGCTTTAATGGCCTTAACAATCAGCGCTGCATCCTGTAATGGCCCGGCGATAATGATGGGCGTTTGCGCGGCGAGCTCCTGAAGGGTTTGTATGCTATTTTCAGGATCTGATCCCTCATCGCCAAGATCAAATATGATCACGTTAAAGGTTTCTTTTTTCAAGCGCCCGGTGGCATCCGGGACATTTCGAGCCGCACTGATGCTGAAGTCGGAAACCAGCGCATTTGAAAGTCTGCGCGTCTCGTCTTCAGTCTCACCGATGATCAGAATGCGATCCGGTTTCTCAAATTCTGTTTTTGGCAATGTAACTCCTCACTCGTGAAACTATCAGATCAAAAATTTCAGGCTATAACCGGGTGTCAGGTGTCGGGTGTCAGGTGTCAGCATTGACAGAGCTGAAACCGGAAGGTCAGATGCTGAACACTGAAACCTGAACACTGAAACCAAACGCTTTGAGCCAGCAGGGCTCAAAGCGTTTGATGCCAGCGCCAGGCGGTGCCGATGATATCATCCAGATCGGCATATTGGGGTTTCCAGCCCAGCTCCTGAACGGCTTTTGCATTGGAGGCAATCAGCACCGGAGGGTCGCCCGGTCTGCGATCAGAATTTTCAACGGCAATATCTTTTGCGGTGATTTTGCGGGCGTGCTCGATGACCTCCAGTACGGAGAACCCCTGACCGTTTCCGAGATTGTAGGCGCTGCTGCCCGCTCCGTCCATTAAATGCTGCAGGGCTAAGATATGGGCCTGGGCCAGATCGGTAACGTGAATGTAATCCCGGATGCAGGTGCCGTCCGGTGTGGCATAATCGGTACCGAACACCTTAATCGCGTTTCTTTTTCCGGCGGCAACATCGAGCACCAGCGGAATCAAATGAGTCTCGGGGTCATGATCTTCGCCGACCTCCGCATCCGGGTCGGCGCCGGCGGCATTAAAATAACGCAGGCTGATATAATTCAAACCGTAAGCGGCCTGATAGTCTTCCAGGATTTCTTCAATCATGCGTTTGGTCTTACCATAGGGATTGATGGGGTTTAAGGGGTGGTCTTCGTTAAGGGGTGTTTTTTCGGGATTGCCGTAAGTTGCACAGGTTGAAGAAAACACAAAGTATTTCACGTCATGTTCCAGAACGGCATGCAATAACTCGATGGTGTTGCGGAGGTTGTTTTCATAGTACTTTAAGGGGTCTTCGACCGACTCCCCTACATAGGCGTATGCCGCAAAGTGCATGACGGCATCGATTTTATGCCGGCCAAAGCATTCTTTTAAATGCGCCGGATTGCCCACATCGCCTTCAAAAAATTCGCCCCATTTGGCAAAATTTTTATGCCCGTACACCAGATTGTCGATGGTTATCGGGTGCAGGCCCTTTTGGGACAGCTCTTTGCAGCAATGCGAACCGATATACCCGGCCCCGCCGGTAACCAGTATGTTCATAGAGTAACCTTTAAAAGTGACTAAAGTGAGCTAAAGTGAGCTAAAGTGACTAAAGTTATTTTGACTAAAGTGAATTAAAGTGCCTAAAATTATTTTTCATGGCCGACTATAATGCACCCTTGCCGATGGATGTAAATAAAGCAAGCAGTTCGCCGCTTTCTTCATAATCGGATTTTACTTCCTCTGATGAAAGCCAGCCTACCTCTGCTATTAACTCTAACCAAAATTGAGCCTCATTGGCCTCACCTTCGCAAATCTTTATTTTATTTCTAAAATCGGCCTTACTCCTGGCCCGATTCGCTTCTCTGTAATTGGCACCTATGGAAGAGCCTGCTTTCGTAATTTGAGTTCTAACAACCCTTCCTTCAGGAGTGTTCGGTAATCTGGTTGATAATTTGATAATTCGAACGGCAAATTTTAGAGTCCGCTTCTCAAGCTGCTTGGAGAACTCTTTATTATCCATAACTTTAGCTCACTTTAGTCACTTTAAACTTTAGTC
>JASFGM010000536.1:0-3413 GCA_050123755.1 Desulfobacterales bacterium | reverse complement strand
GACAGCAGTGCGGTGACTTCCATCGGAATCCATTCCGTTATCAAAAGAATGACGGCGACGATCAGAATAGATAGCACGAGCATGATTTCTGGTGTCATAATAACGATCCCTTCAATCTAAGCATCAAATGCTAAAAGTTGTTGATAATTCCAGAATGCGATAATATTTAAACAACGAGATTAATCATTAAAACAAGTGAGGCAACTGCAATAAGGAAAAAAAACATCGGGGCGATTATCATGCTGGGCGATTCGGTTGAGGTTCTAAAGGGTTCCAAACAGCTTATTCCCAATCCCTTCCAGGGCCACGACGATGCCGATCGCAGACTTACCAATTCCGATACCCAGAATGCACTCGTGGAGTTGTCCAAGCTTGACGGCGCCTTTGTTCTCCGCGGTGACGGCTATATTCAGACCGCCGGAACTTTTCTGGCCACCTTTGATGTCGAGGTGGAAATTCCACCCGGCTTTGGCGCCCGGCACCTGGCTGCCGCCGCCGTCACAAAACGTACTGCCGCCACGGCGGTTGTCGTCTCGGCAACCGACGACCATGTCCGGGCCTTCTCCGGCGGAGCGATGGTCCTGCAACTGGATCCGAACGTGCCACATGATCTTATGTTCGCAGACCCATAACCGTAATCGTC
Source organism: Desulfobacterales bacterium (assembly GCA_050123755.1). GTDB lineage: Bacteria > Desulfobacterota > Desulfobacteria > Desulfobacterales > JAHEIW01 > JAHEIW01. The sequence continues at coordinate 2,770 of JASFGM010000536.1, read as the reverse complement.
TGCTATTTAATTGATCGCCATCAGAATGAAATCGTTTTTGAATTTCTTACCGACGCTATATTAAAATTTATCTTTTACGGATAGACTTCCATCGCCAAATCAAGGGATTGATGTAAACGAAAGTGATTTACGAGTTGAGAGCTGATTCAGCATACCCGGCTTGCACTGAAGGTGATCCCTTGGAGGTTTTTGAAGGCGCTTTTGTTACGGAATGGTTAATTGTCTGATTGCTATTTATCCAGAAGTTTTAATGTCAGCAGACATCTGTCATCTGTCTACTGTTTTCTGTCTTCTTTTCTCTTTTTTGCTTCTTCAGTCTCAACAAACCTCTTAATTTCTTCAGCCAACTCTTTTAACTTCTTATCGACTAAAGTGGCAAGCCATTTTCAAATCTGAATAAATTAAAAGGTCTTTCATCCGCTCCGGCCGATGTTGGCTGCGCCTGAATGATTCATAGGGCTTGAAAAGAAAATCTGTATAGTTTTCAAAAAGCATTTTTTCGACATAAATTACCCGCACGTGGTGAGCACTCAGTTTCTGAAACTCGATGTACAGGTTATCCTTTCACCAGAGTACATGCGTTTAATATTCAGCTAAAAACGATGCGGCGACTACCGGTGACGCCCGGCACAAGGAACGTCCTTACTTTCCATTTTTAACCAAAGATTGATTACTTACACCGACCAACTGAGAATCACCGGCAAGGCTGATATGCAGCGGCCTGCGATCGTCTTGCGCCAGGTAGGCGGTCGTCGTCGGAAAGGCAAACTCAATCCCCTCTGCTTCAAATCGCCGCATAATTTCCATATTTACGCGCTGGGTGAACTCAAGATAGGCCCAATAATCAGCCGGAAAGTACCAGTACACCATAAGAATGTTTAAAGAATCGGCATTAAATTCATTGAAATAGACTCGCGGTGGAAATTCCGGATCCATGCCTTCGTGATTGGCGAGAATCTCACGGAGGATCTCAACGGCCTTTTGTACCTTATCTAAAGGCGTGTCGTAGGTGATCGTGATGTTGGTCAGCCTGCGAATGGACGGGCGGCGCCCAATGTTTTCGACGCTGTCGGTGGCCACCTTTTCATTGGGAATGCTCACCAGATGACCCGTTAAAGTGCGCACCCGAGTCGAACGAAACCCGATTTCTTCCACCGTGCCATCATGGCCGCCGACCACCACCCGCTGACCCAACGAAAAGGGCTTATCCAGCATGATCATGATGCTGCCGAAAAAATTCTTTAAAGTGTCCTGCGCCGCCAGCGCCACCGCCAGCCCGCCAATGCCCAGTCCCGCCAGAAGAGCGCTCAGGGGTTTGCCGGAAATCGCACGAATCAAATAAATTGCGCCGAAAACGACAACAACAATTCGGGCGATCATGCGCATCATCTGAACGAAGGTCTGATCCAAAAGATTGTCTTCACGCTGGGCAAAATTCGTAAGCTCATACACCAACAACTCAACAAGACGATAAATGAATACGACCAGTGCCAGGGTGCTCAACACACCAATGGACATCTCAAAAATTCGACTCCAAAAAGGCGATAGGCGCAGCAATTCGCTAACGGCGGTAAGCGCCAAAACAGCCAGCAAAAGGCGGACCGGCCAGATCGCTGCCTCCAATATCATTCGTAAACGGATATTTTCTTCCGAGGATCTGAGCACCGATGTCATTTGAGTCAGGAAAGTACTGATTTTCCGCAGAGCCACAAAAAGAATTATGATCACGCCTAAGATTAACAAATACCGCCAGAATGGATACCTAAAAAACTGTTCAGGGAAAAAATTTTTTGAGCTGTAAAGAAAAATAACAACCGCTGCGATCAGTACCGAAACCCTCAAAAAGCTTTTCAACTTGGCCAGGGCGTTTTCGGGAAATTGATCCTGAAGATTATCGGGCAGTGCAAGGCGAAGCCGGTCGAGCCAGGCGATTAGCAAATAAAAAACAATGATGGCCACTAAAACAATAAACAACACTTCAATGCCACGCAGAACTTTGATGAACTGGGGTGTAAGGGGTAGTAACGGCTCGATTAAACGCAAAAGTAACGCCACAGCCGCAAGCCTTAAAGGCGGCATAAAGCCCTTAAGCCGCCATTGTCGGGGATCCTGTCCCTTTTTCTCTATTGACGCCTGAACACGTCGCCTAGCCAAGCGAAAAATGATTTCCAGCACGATCAGTCCGACGATAAAAATCACTAAAGATCCGATCAGCCGTTCCGGGTCGCTGCTGTCTGCACCCTGACCGTTCACGCCTATCTGTTGTAAAAACTGCTGCCAGATACTCATGGCGGCTCTCCTTATTATGCTGCCGGATTCATAACTGAAAAAATGATGTCCGGCGGTTTATTTAATCGAACCAGCTTTATTATAAAATCTTATCTTTTGGTTTATATCCACTTTTTGCGTTTGAAATAAAACATCATGCCGAAAAAAATGATGATCAGTAAAATCCACAGAACCGGGTAAGACCATTTCCATTCCAGCTCGGGCATAAACTTGAAATTCATCCCATAAATGCCGGCCACGAATGTCAGGGGAATAAAAATAGTGGCCATGATGGTCAATACTTTCATGACTTCATTCATTTTATTACTGACGGTGGACAGGTATAGGTCCATCATACCGGAGATAATATCCCGGAAGGATTCGATCGTATCGATCACCTGGATTGTATGATCATAGACATCACGGATAAAAACTTTATTCGCATCCTGCACCAAAACAGATTCGGTCTTTTGCCAGGTACTGAGGACCTCCCTGATCGGCC
>JASFGM010000535.1:0-3420 GCA_050123755.1 Desulfobacterales bacterium | reverse complement strand
CTTGCGAAAGCCATACTTGCCAAAATTCGGAAACTAAGAAAACAACACCTGAAATTTAAAACCTATGCCGAGCGGCCGGTAAATATTATTGGAAATTTGCGTGGCACCGAAAAGGCCGGAACGGCTGGCCCTCACGACATTGCCAAATTTGCCGTCGAGATTTCAGCCGACACGTTTTATAGCAGGACCTTTACGATTGACCACAAGTAAAACACAAAACATACGCACACCGATCCTGTTAATCCTCAGCGCATTTTTGGCGGCGCACCTCTGTTTTTGGCTTTTACCAAACGTCTTTAAAATCTGGAATTCTCAAACCATCGATCAGCTTTATATTTTCCGATCCAAAACTGAGACGCTCCGCCCGACCTATGACCCCACGGTTGTTCATCTGGATTTCAACAATACCAGTATCGAACGCCTAAAAAACCTTTATCTGAATCGATTTCATTTTGCCCAGCTCGTTCGCAACCTTAAATCCATGCAGGTGGCTGCGCAGGTTTACGATTTCATTTTCGCTGCCAAAATAGATGAACAGGACGATCTCGAATTAATTGAATCCGTCAAAGAGGCCGGCAATGCGTATTTTGGTCTGGCCCTGGAATTGCATCTGCCGAATCAGCCCGGGCACAAAAAGTCAGGTCCCACAAAAGGCAGAAGCTATGTGCTTCGAACAAAATGGAATGTTGCTGTAAAGGATGATAATGGGAAACTCTATGTGGGCAAAAACCCCATGGCAACTTATGCCGATCTGGCCAATGCATCCCGCGGCCTGGGATCGCTCAGTGTAAAATTTGACCCGGATGGTGTTTTGCGCCGTGTTCCGCTGCTGGTGCGCTATGAAGATGCGTATTATCCGCTGCTGCCGCTGCGCGTCATTTGTGACTATCTTCAGGTGACTCCGGAAAAAATTGTGCTCAAACCGGGCCGACATATTATCCTGCAGGGCGCAATCCGGCCGGGATCGCCGGATGCTAAACCATACGATATTAAAATTCCCATCGATCGCCATGGCAATATGATCGTCAATTATATCGGTCCCTGGGGGTGTATGGATCACTATAATTTTGCCGACATTTTACGCGCCGCAGAGGATCGGGACGAGCTGGAAATTTGGGCCGAAGAGCTGAAGGGCAAAATCGTCATTATTTCGGATGTCTCCACCGGTTCAACCGACGTCGGACCTGTTCCCACAGATGCCAATTTCCCCTTAAGCGGCGTGCATGCCAATGTTGTTCACAGCATCCTGACCGATTCATTTCTCAGAGAGCTTTCCCAATGGCAAATGCTGCTCATCGAGACCGTTCTGCTGGTAGCGCTTTTTTTTCTTTGCATTCGTTTTTCTTCCCTGGCCTTTTCTATGGGCACCGCTTTTTTGGCGGCGGCTTACATCGGTGCTGCCATGTTGAGTTTTTTATACGCGCAGGTCATTTTTAACCTTGTGCGGCCGCTGCTGGTGATTGGTTTTGCCATGATTTCCATCGTGGTTTACCGCTATATTCTTGAAGAAAAGGCCAAGATGGAAAGCCTGCGCCAGCAAGATTTTATTCGCGACACCTTTGGCCGTTACCTTAGCAATGAAGTGGTTGGAGAATTACTGGATTCTCCTGAAGGCTTGAAAATGAGCGGCGAAAATCGCGAGGTCACTTTTTTGGTTTCAGACCTGCGGGGATTTACGGCCCTGACATCCAGGCTATCCCCGAATGAGGTGATCGAGATCATGAACCGCTATTTCGAATATATGGTTGAAATCATTGCCCGTTATCGGGGGACGGTGAATGAATTTACGGGAGATGGTATTTTAGCATTTTTCGGAGCCCCCCTGTACGCCGATGACGACCCCGAACGGGCGGTGGCCTGCGCCATCGAGATGCAGAATGCATTGGTGGCGGTGAATACCGAACAGCGGCGGCTCAAACTGCCGGAGCTGGCCATGGGAATCGGGATTAACACCGGAGAAGTCGTGGTCGGCAATATCGGCTCCGAGCAGCGCGCTTCCTATGGAGCCGTCGGTACACCGATTAACGCGGCCTATCGCATCGAATCCTTTACGGTCGGCGGCCAGATTCTGATCAGCCCCACCACCTATGACCGGGTCGAATCGGATCTGACAATCATCGGAACCAAAGAAGTCAAATTCAAAGGCCTGGATCAGCCGGTATGCCTTTACGATGTCGGTGGTATCGGTGATCCGTATCAGGTCTTTTTGCCCGAAAAAAAAGAGGTGCCGCTGAAGCGGCTGAATTCACCGCTGCCGATTGAATGTTTCCTTTTAGAAGGTAAAACCGTTTCTGATACGGCGATTTCCGGCCGTATTACCCGCCTCGGAGAGAATACGGCCGAAGGATCTCTGGACGCAGAGGTTGCCGTCTATGCGAATCTCAGAATCCTGCTGGCGGCTCAGGATGCCGTCGGCTCTGCGGAATTGTATGCCAAAGTCTTACCGATAGAGGATTCGGATGCCGGCCCGGAAGATAAGGGTATCCGCCTGCAGTTTACATCGATGCCGCCGGAAACAAAGAATTATATTGAACAAATGCTATCGGATGGATGATTGGCCGCCATCCGGCCAGCTCAGATCAAGCAAGCCCTTTTCGGATCCCGCGGTTTACAAGCGGCACCCCGACGAAAAACGCAAAAAAGGAACCAATGGCTGCAAAGGTTAATCCGAGGGTTGCGGCCTGGGCAAAGCCGAAACCTTCCCAGACTTTGCCCACCGAAAGCGCCTGGCCGGGCCCCTCTTCAAATCCCAGGGGTCCCAGAAAGCCAACTGTCGGCAAAAGCTCCAAACCGAAAATGCCGAAAAATATAACCAGAAGGCCACCGACAGCTGCCTGAAGGCCAAAGCACGAACCCTGGATCAGGGCCATCCAGGCCGGTCCTTTTATGAACGCTTTGCCGCCGGACGATGATTTCTCCTGATCGCTGCTGTGGGTGAGTTCGACCGAGATAAATGAGATGTTGAAGAAATGATAGGCAAATGTTTCCAGATCGGAGGCGGCGATGTTTATGATGCGGGTATTGATGAGGATCAGGCCGGCTATTCCGCCGATAAGGCAACCGGGAAAGAGAAATCTCTGAAAGAAGGGAATACGGGCTCTTAGAAGCACACCGATCAGAAGCATACTTGCCAGTCATCCGAACACCAGCATGGGTTCAAAGGAAAACGGGCTTGCCATTTTTAGGCCTCCATCTGTATTTTCTGTAAAATGACGATCGGGAAAATGCCGGATCCACCACAATAGGTAAAAGCCCGGGAGGTGTCAATTCAATATTCTATTGTTATGGATCTCTGATTGTGATTGACTTTTCGGTTGTAATCAAACATAAAAAAGAAGCAATTCATTTAGCATTAACCCTTATCCTTCCGAAGATCAGATGACCAAATGACCAATTTAATAGGTACCTTCCATTTTGCAG
>JASFGM010000534.1:0-3421 GCA_050123755.1 Desulfobacterales bacterium | reverse complement strand
GGTGTCCTTCATCCCACCGATATTGGGATGTTGGGAAATGGTTTCAATCACAGCGGCCGATATCGTCAGCCCCGTAAATCCCGGGGCATTATAGGCAAATACCGGGATGCTCAGCGCCTCGGCCACCTGGGTGTAATATCCGATTAAGGCATCATCTGTAAGGCTCTTTTTAAAATATGAAGGCGAAACCAGCGAAACAAGATCCGCACCGAGCGCCTGTGCCCTTTTTGAAAATGCGATGGTCTGGCGCGTGGATTCATATCCGGTCCCGGCCATGACCAGTTGATGGGCGGCTTTCTCCTGCAGTACGATCTCCAATAGTTTCAACTTCTCGTCCTCGGTGAGGCTCTTGCTTTCTCCGTTGCTGCCGAGGACTAAATATCCATTTAACGGCGTCTGGCTGTATTTTTTTATATTTTCTTTAAACCGATCATACGACACCTCATCATCAATAAAAGGGGTTGAGATCGGCGCGAAAACACCGCAAACCTTTTTCGTCATGAGTGGTACCTCCGTTTCAGGTTAGGGCTGGACCCCAATTGGAATAAGTGACTAAAGTGAACTAAAGTGTGAAGTGCCTAAAGTTAAGGTGTCGCCGCGCTCCATCTTTTTAAAAAAATGACAGAATTCCTTAACTTTAACCATACAAGGCACTTTAACTCACTTTAGACACTTCTAACGTTAGAGCACCTTTACAACTTTTTTTCTCTATCTTTGAAGATGAGCTCCCAATTTTGCGATAAGTTATAACAGATCATCGGATGCAATCACATCGACGCCGGTATTTAACAAATTAGAAATAATGACTTCGCCAATCTTTAGGGGTGGTTTTATCCGGATTTCAGACAATTGGTTCATGGCCGCAAACAGTTCTTTCTTGGGAATCGCCTCGCGGGTTCGAACCGGCAGCCTTTTAATCGTGCTGCGGTCGACAACCACGGTGGATGTCAACACCCGTTTGGGTTCAATGTACTCCTGTTTGATATATTCTTTTCCTTTCTTGCAAATCTTGCCCTCGATCTTTAGGTCGCCTTTTTCCTTCCAGACTTTGGTGACACAGCCTTTGGGGCAGGTAATACAGATCAGTTCCTGAAAATTGCTCATGGGCTAACGTTCCTCGCAACTCACATTTAATCGGGTTAGCGCGGGTTTCATTTCAGCAAATACCTTTTTCGGCAAGCGGACCCGTATCATCTCACTGGGACGCGCATAGGCAAATTTTTTCTCGAAAATATCTCCGATGCGCAGCGTCAGCTTCTCCATCGGGCGCTTGACGCGAATATAGAACGTCACCGGCCGCTGCCCGTTGATGGCTTGTGGCACGATCTGCCCGATGGTTTCATCCCCGTCGATAGCGATCAAATTCTTTTCGTCAGAAAGCTTGCCCTTGATGCGATGCTGGGCCCCCCGGGCGGCAATTTCGCCTTCTGTAGACACTTCATCCACGTAATCATTGACATGCAGCACATTCCCGCAGGAAAAGATCCCGGGCAGATCGGTTTCCAAAAATTCGTTGACATAAGCGCCGCCGGTCTGGGGATCCAGGGACACCCCGGCCATTTTGGACAATTCATTTTCGGGGATCAACCCCACCGATAGCAGCAGGGTGTCGCACCCAATAAATTTTTCGGTGCCCGCTACTGGATTCCAGCCCACATCCACTTCTGTTACGGTGACGCCTTCAACCCGTTTATCACCATGAATTTCCGCGACGGTATGACGCAACAGCAAGGGAATGTCAAAGTCATGCAAGCATTGCACTTCGTTTCGAATGAGCCCGCTGGTATAGGGTTGTATTTCTAGAACCGCTTTGACTTCGGCGCCCTCAAGGGTCAGGCGCCGTGCCATGATCAACCCAACATCGCCGGAACCCTGGATAATCGCTGTTTCTCCAGGCATATAGCCTTCAATATTTACCATACGCTGGGCCTGACCGGCAGTGAAAACACCCGCCGGCCGGGTGCCGGGGATGCCGATGGCGCCCCGAGGTCTTTCGCGGCAACCCATGGCGAGGATGATCGATTTGCATTGATAGTTACGCAGGCCGCCATATTCACTGACAGCAGTTAATGTCCGCTTTTTATCGATCTGCAGAACCATGGTGTCAAGTTCGATATCCACATAATGAGCGGCGGCCATCTGAATATAGCGATTGGCATATTCGGGTCCGGTTAACTCTTCCTTGAATTTCTGGAGGCCGAATCCATTGTGAATACATTGCGGCAGTATGCCTCCCGGCCGCTCATCTCTTTCAAAGACAACCACATCCTTAATGCCCAGCTGCTTGGCTTTTACCGCCGCCGCCAGGCCTGCCGGCCCGGAGCCGATAATTGCCAGATCTAAGTGAAGTGCAGGTGCCATCTTTAGTTGTCTGCCAGCGCTTTGGTCATTTTTAGGATCTGATGAGATCCCGGCCCGTTTTTGGTGACGCGGGTGAGCGGCATACCCAGTTCATTTGCAAGCTGTTTCAATACGAAAGGGGTGCAAAATCCACCCTGGCAGCGGCCCATGCCGGCGCGGGTGAGATGCTTGACGGCATCTAACGTATGGGCCCCGTGGCGGATGGATTGCAAAATTTCTGCCTCGGTGACTTGCTCACATCTGCACAGAACGTGACCATATTTTGGATCGGTGTCAATCATCTGCTGTTTCTTTGCCATCGGGGCCGTTTCGAATCTGGGCCAACCCCGGCGCCGGGGATTAAAGTCGGCTTTTTCCGCTGTCCGCCAGCCGGCATCCCCAAGCAGCTCAACGACATATTCGGCAATTGCCGGTGCGGCACTCATTCCCGGAGCACCCACCATCACGTGAATAACACCGGGTGCATGTTCAGACGCGGCGATATAGAAATCTCCGTCGCGTGTCATATTCGGTTGCGCCAAAATCCCGGCGAAACTGGTAATGATATCTTTTGGCGATAATGCCGGGACCAGCTGCCGGCCCAATTCGAGGGTTTGCTGAATTCCTTCCCGGCTGACGCTCGTATCTGTTTTATTATTCGTAGGCACATAGTGCACACCCAGGATTAAATTACCGTGAGCTGTGGGGGCAATATCCTGGCTGTAGGATTCGCTAAACGCCCCGAAGACCATATGACGTGCCAGATGGGAGACGGATTTATCAAATATGAGCATGGTCCCTTTGCGCAGAGATAATTTAATATGTCCGTCACCCGCCATTTTCGCGATTTCATCGGCAAATAGTCCGGCAGCATTAATCACATACCTTGAGGTGAGCGTCCCCTGGCTGGTGGTCAGGCCATAGGTCCCGTCTTTGGTTTTACCAATATCAACAGCTTCTGTTTGCAAATGCAGCTGCACACCGTTTTGAACGGCATTTTCGATCAGCGCAAAATTCCATTGCGGCGTATAAATGACCCCCAGTCCTTTGGCGTAAAGACCGGCCACCGCAAGGGGCGTTA
>JASFGM010000533.1:0-3431 GCA_050123755.1 Desulfobacterales bacterium | reverse complement strand
GCCGGTGCTGGATTCCACTCGATTGCTGGCCCGCGCCGCTATAAAAGAAGCTATAGATGAGAAATAAAATTGATCATTATCCATCAAATAACAAAAAGATTCTCATCTATTTTCATGAGGAGCACCCTGGTAGCGTAAAATGAGACGCTTCATCCCGCAAAGCGGGGCAAGATTCAGGTATCAATTACAGGGGGAAGGTTCATGAAGCATTATATTTTGAAAAACAAACTGAATTGGGTGATGGGCGTATGGGTTCTTTGGTCGTTTCTTGGTTGTGAGTCCACTTATTACAAAACCATGGAGACAATGGGATACCATAAGCGCGACATCATGGTAGACCGGGTTCAGGAAGCCCGCGATGCCCAGGAAGAAGCCAAGGAACAATTTGAATCGGCACTTGAAAAGTTCAGCAGCGTCCTGGGGTTTAAGGGCGGAGATCTGGAAGAAAAATATGAACAGCTGAAAACAGAGTATGAAGAAAGTGACGCCAAAGCATCTGCTGTGCGCAGCCGAATTGACGCGGTTGAAGACGTGGCGGAAGATCTGTTCGTGGAATGGGAAGAGGAGCTAAATCACTATACCAGCAGTAGCCTAAAACGATCGAGTGCACGCAAGCTAAGGGATACCAAAAAAAAATATGCCCAACTGATCGGTGCCATGAAACGCGCGGAAGGAAAAATTAATCCGGTCCTGGCTGCTTTCAAAGATCAGGTGTTGTATCTGAAGCATAATTTGAATGCCCAGGCAATCGCATCTTTGCAAAGCGAACTGGCCTCAATTGAAACCGACGTCGCCAGACTGATAAAGGAAATGGAAGCTTCGATTAAGGAGGCGGATGCGTTCATTCGTTCAATGGAAAAAGGATAGAAACTGACTCTAAAAAGTAGATCATCTTCTTAGGTTGCCCCGTCGAGCCGGTTGAGCCAGTTGAGCCGGTTAAAACAAGGAAAATCGTCTGATTTTATTTTTTACGGGCTAACGGGCCAACGGGCTAAACGGGTCAACCCTTAAAGGGATCTAGGTTCACTTTTGGCACTTTTTTAGCTACTGAATTTATTGCGAACATTAAAAATCATGGATGAATTTAAAAAATGTACATTTTGCGGCCATCGCTGGCAATCGCGTAAAGATTTTCTGGAAGATGCCTCAACGGAGATGATTGGCTATCAGGTGAATTTTGACAATTTGCGCCTGGGTTTTCTTTTGTTCAATCATTTAGTTTGCGGGACAACACTCGGTATTCCTGCCGGGGTTTTCAAAGATCTTTACAATGGTCCTGTTTATTCAGAACGGCTTTTAGACACAGAAGAGTGTCCGGAGTACTGTGTGCATGAAAACCAACTGGACCCCTGCCCGGCAAAATGCGAATGTGCCTACGTCAGAGAAATAATGCAGATAGTTCGAAATTGGCAAAAAAATGTTTGAGGCACTTTTTTATAACTAGCATCGAAAGGAGAAGCTATTGTTACCGGAAAAAGAGAAAAGCAAATACAGGGAATTTTATGATTCGGCTCGTTATAATGACATTTTAGAACCCAAAACCACTTTGATGCTGCACATGGCGGCTGCTATGGCCGTTGGTTGTTATCCGTGAATGCAGCACTACCTTGGCGTAGCCAAGGAAGAAGGCCTTAGCGCTGATGAAATCGGAGCCGTTCTTTCTGTTGTCATGGCCGTCTCAGCAGGAAGGGTTCAGGCACAATTCAAAGACGCATGTGAAATCTATGAATAGAATAGATATCAGCAGCTTGCGTAAATTTACAGAGGAATATGTAGCGTCGGAACCGGCCCGGATGGATATTGAAGGCTTTTGGCAGACACCGCTTTTAGTCAGCGCATTGATCGACGAACGTTTCGATATTCTGCCGCAAATTGCATTTGAAGAGCATTTGCACCCGCATGAATTGCTGCCGACAGCGAAGTCGTTGGTGGTTTTCTTTATTCCGTTTAAATGCGAGCTCGTAAAAGAAAATAAAAATGGAGACCGTCCCTGCCGCAACTGGGGGCTGGCTTATGTTCAAACCAATGATTTAATCAACCGTTTAAGCCAGGCCCTAGAAGAATTCCTTGCCGGCAAAGGCTTCAAATCCGGATTAACACCGGCCACCCATAACTTCGACGAAGAAATTTTAATGGCCCGTTGGTCACACAAGCATCTGGCTCATTTGGCGAATTTGGGGCGCTTCGGAACGCATCATATGCTGATTACCCCGGTCGGCTGCACCGGTCGCCTGGGAAGTCTGGTGACAGAAGCCGACCTGGGAGATAACCCCCTCATTGAAACCGATCAAGCCTGCCTGCTGAAAGCCGGGAAAAAGTGCGGGAAATGCATCGAGGCTTGTCCGGTGGATGCTTTAAGTGAAACCGGATTTGAAAGACGCAAATGCTGGAATCGGCTGAACGAAAATCGGGACATCTTAGATTATTTCTCGGATTTACCCAAAAACACCGATGTCTGCGGCAAATGTGCCGCATTGATGCCGTGCAGTTTTCTGAATCCGGTTGCAAAACGATAAGGAGCCTACTCAAGCGAATCCGGTTTCATTTATATAATTATTATTGAGGTGCCTTAAAAAATCATGAGAAAGCCGATACGCTCTCGATATCTGGTCGATAAAGTGCCTATTATCATTCGACCCCAATTTTACCTTTATGGATACGGTTTGGGGCTATTGTTATTTTTTTTCCTTTTAATCCTGAGAATTACCACTAAAGTTAAGATTTCAGGCCGTGAGAAGCTCAGAAAAAATTCAAATCATATCTTCTGTTTGTGGCACAGCTATGTTCCTTCGGCGCTGATAAGCGCAACACCTCTAATTCCTGCTGTTCTTGATCGTGCCCCTCAGGTATGGATGCAACATCCTGTCTGGTACATGAAACCAATACATGTTCTGTTGCGTTTGATGGGCGTCAAAAAAATAATTTTGGGCTCTACAGGGCATTCAGGTCGCGATGCGGCTGAAGGACTCCTAGATCATTTGCGTCAGGGGTGTTCGACCGTTATAAATCCTGATGGACCACATGGTCCTGCCTTTGTCCTTAAAAAGGGAATTCTACATTTATCATTAAAAAGCTGTGTACCCGTTGTTACGGTACGATTTTCATCATCAAGATTCCGCGAACTAAAAACCTGGGATCGAAAGAAATTTGTTTACCCATTCTCTACAATAGAAATGAAAATTGGCGAACCGATCCGTGTTACAGACGACAATTTTGAATACGCACATGATTTAATAGAAAAAGAGATGGAATGAAAGCGCCACTTGCAGCTCACCTAACCTGTTCAAGACACTGACTTATATTTCGCTACCGCTTCACCCCAGGAGGTCAGCACGGTCCTTGATATCTGGTACTGTTCAACCAATTGCCACTGAGTATCAATTACCGATATCTGTATGTGTCTGAAATTTGAAGCCATTTGTGATATTTTA
>JASFGM010000532.1:0-3434 GCA_050123755.1 Desulfobacterales bacterium | reverse complement strand
GTGTGCTGCGCACCGAAGTGTCTATGAACATCAAACGATTGATGGATCTGGGAGCTTATCGCGGACTTCGGCATCGTAAATCGTTGCCGGTTCACGGGCAGCGAACCAGCACCAATGCACGGACGCGCAAGGGACCGAAGCGGGCTGCTGTTAAAAAGAAGGGCGCCGCCAAACAGAAGAAGTAAAGGCGAAATCTATGGCCAAAAAAATTCGTACGAAAAAAAGGGTAAAGAAAAATATTGCCAACGGCGTTGTTCATATTCAATCAACGTTTAATAATACCATCGTCACCATCACCGATTCGGGGGGAAATGTTGTGGCTTGGTCGAGCGCGGGTGTTCAGGGTTTTAAAGGATCTCGCAAAAGCACTCCTTTTGCGGCTCAACTGGCCGCTGAAGATGCCGCCAAGAAAGCCAAAGAACACGGTATGAAAACCGTGGAGGTATACGTTAAAGGACCCGGGCCCGGAAGAGAATCGGCGCTGCGGGCTTTACAGGCTACCGGGTTCAACGTCGTGATGATTAAAGATGTAACTCCAATTCCCCATAATGGGTGCCGACCACCTAAAAGAAGACGAGTTTAGTTAATTGGTTGAAACGTTAAGTAGTCAAATGGGTTTAAAGGAAGATATCTTCAATTACGATTTAGCCATTCAACGAATTAACCATTTAGTGAAACAAAAGGGAGGATCATTTGGCAAGATATAAAGATTCGGTGTGCCGGCACTGCCGGCGCGAAAACTTAAAATTGTATCTCAAGGGAGACCGCTGCTATTCAGACAAGTGTGCCTTTGATCGACGCTCATACCCGCCCGGCCAACATGGTGAGCGCCGTGGGAGAAAAATTTCTGATTACGGTGTCCAGTTACGGGAAAAGCAGAAAGTCAAACGAATGTATGGACTTTCTGAAAAGCAATTTCACTTGTTTTTTGAAAGGGCCGAGCGCTATAGAGGCATAACCGGCACGAATCTCCTTGTTTTACTGGAACGGCGTCTCGATAACGTCGTTTATCGACTGGGTTTCGCAAACTCGCGTGCTCAGGGCCGCCAATTTGTTTTGCATAATCATTTTCTGGTCAACGGGAAGCGGGTCAACATTCCGTCTTTTCTGGTCAAAAAGGGCGATGCAATTGAGGTAAAGGAAAAGAGTAGAAAGGTTTCGGCAATTTCGGATTCTCTGGAAGCGGTCGTGCGCAGAGGTATACCTCAATGGCTGGAGCTTGAAAAAGAAAATAACAAAGGCATTGTGAACGGTTTTCCCGTGCGAGAGGATCTTACGATGCCGATTCAAGAACAATTGATTGTCGAGCTTTATTCCAAGTAAGGTGTCATGCGGATTAAAGTTTGTGGCTGGCGGACCCCGCCCGTTAATCGATTATCGAAAAACTTTATCAATTTGGAGAGAAAAAATGTCATCTGAGGAACTAATGTATGCTAACTGGCAGCAAATCATTAAGCCAGAAAAAGTGCAGGTTAGCAGCAACCCATCTTATGGCAAGTTCGTTTGTGAACCGCTGGAAAGAGGTTATGGGATCACGATAGGAAACTCGTTAAGAAGGATTATCCTGTCATCTCTACACGGCGCTGCCATAACGACGGTTAAATTTGACGGTGTCATGCATGAGTTCAGCGTTATTCCGGGGGTTCTGGAAGACGTTTCCGAGATTATTCTCAATCTTAAAGAGGTGCGCTTTAAGATTAGTGACGCTGAACCCAAGACAGTTCGAATTGAAGCCTCAGGAGAAACTGAAGTCACTGCCGGTGATATTATTAGCGACGACGGGAAATGCGAAGTACTCAATCCCAAGCATCACATTGCCAGTCTTTCCGGCAAAGGGAAATTAAACATGAGCATGACCGTTAAATTCGGCAAAGGATACTCGCTTGCCGAAGCGAATAAAGATGAGGATGCGCCTGCCGGCACCATACCGATTGATGCGGTTTATTCACCCATCAAACGCGTTAACTATGTGGTGGGAAACGCGCGTGTTGGTCAGCGTACGGATTACGATAAACTCACGATGGAGATTTGGACAGACGGAAGCATTATTCCTGAAGATGCGGTGGCTTATGCAGCCAAGATTTTAAAAGAGCAGATGACCATATTCATAAACTTTGATGAAGAACTAGAACCCAGAGCTGAGGCAAAAGCTGAAGATAAGGAGAAACCGAAGTTCAACGAAAATTTGTATCGAAGTGTCGAAGAGCTCGAACTGTCAGTTCGCAGTGCCAATTGTCTGAAAAATGCAGATATCAACAAGATCTGGCAACTGGTCAGCAAAACTGAAGCAGAAATGCTCAAAACAAAAAATTTCGGCCGCAAATCATTAAATGAGATCAAAGAGGTGCTGTCCGAAATGGACCTGTCCCTTGGGATTAAACTCGATGGGTTTGCAGCTCCCGCTGAAGAAAATGAAGAAGGAGAGTAGTCGGCCATATGAGACATCGAAAAGCTAGCCTGAAACTGAATCGAACGACGAGCCATCGGAAGGCAATGTTCCGCAATATGGTCACATCGCTGTTTAAGCATGATCGCATTCGGACGACCGGCGTCAAAGCCAAAGAATTGCGACGTTGGGCCGATCATATCATCACCTTGGCCAAACGGGGAGACCTGCATGCCAGACGTCAGGCCTTATCCATTATTAGAGAAAAAGGTGTCGTCCATAAATTATTTGAGGAAGCGCCTGAACGATTTGGCCACTCAGCCGGTGGTTACACTCGGATTGTGAAACTGGGAAGACGGGCAGGCGATGCAGCTCCGATGTCTCTGATCGAACTGGTGGTTCCCGAAGCCGGTAGAAAGAAAAAAGCCAAAAAGAAAGCGGGAAAATCCGCAGCTGAGAAAAAGAAAACCAAAGCCGACAAAAAAGCCGCGGTCGAAACCGCACAGGAAAAGAAACCGCCTAAAAAGAAGGCCAAGTCTGACAAGAAGGAAGAAAAGGCGGATGTAAAGCCTGAAAAAGCACCCGAGCAGGAAGAAAAACCCAAGCGCGCTTCCAAAAAGAAAACCGAAAAGGACGCAAAATCATCTTAGATTGAAGGCCTTGCGAAAAACCGCTCAACACGACCTTGTGGATATATTCTACAAGGTCTTTTTTTATGATGTAAATCCTGTTTTTGGTTATCGAGGACGAGAACCAGGACGAGAACGATGCATATATAATCGTGAATCGCCCTGACCTATACTTGATTTGACAGAATTGACATGCGAGTTAAAACTTGGTTTGACAACAAGATATCACAATTTTTTTTGACGCTTTAAAAGTTTGGATATGCTGGAGAATATGCATTTTTGAGGCTTGAAAATATTTAAGATTACCAGAAGATTTATGCAATTATTTGCGGTTGTCTCTACATAGCCGAAACCCATCATTCAGCTGTTTTTCACATTGCGTTAGGAAATCCTAAATTCCGTATATTCAACTTGCATCT
>JASFGM010000531.1:0-3440 GCA_050123755.1 Desulfobacterales bacterium | reverse complement strand
GACTTTATCACCATCGGCGGTCTGAATTTGAATATCTGTGCTTTGTTCACCCGCAATTTCCACTTTTGCAATTTGGGCTGATTGATAGGCCCAATTTGCCGGCGCCATGCTGAATTTGTCCGCCGGGTTATAACAACAGGATGAAACCCAGTTCATGATATTCTATCTCCTTCGCAGCTTATTTCTTAAGCATTTTCTAAAGGCATATTTCGGATGTTTAACGCAAAACTTGAACATTTTTATATACCACATGATATAAGGATTCTTGAGGCGGCTTCTCAGGCTAAAACACCTCATGGTTGCAGCTTAAGTTTGCTGTTTTTAATTTCACGCTTCAGCAATTTGCCGGCCGGATTTTTGGGCTACTGGTCAACAATGATAAACGCCTTTGGCACTTTGAATCCTGCCAGATGCTTCTTCAAATAGGCTTTGGTATTTTTATACCGCTTTTGCCTCAGCCGCAGGACCCAAAAATGAAATATCTCCGTATTCACTAGAACTCACAAGAAAGTGACACAAACTGCAAATTTTTCCTTTTCAAACCTTTTCTATAGATGTTAAGGAATAACGCTGCGCAAATTCATCAGATAACGGGAAGGACCGGTATTACAATGACAAAAGCGGCCGCCACTTTTTTAAATGACATCCGAGATCCGCAAACCCTAATGAAGGTTGCTTTGGGACAAGCAAAGGCTGATCTGGCAATTGTGAATGCAAAACTCGCCAACGTTTACACGGGTGAACTCATCGAAAACTGTGCCATCAGCATAAAGGGCAAATGGATTGCTTATGTGGGCCAGGATCCAAAAGACACAATCGGGCCCAAAACAGAAGTTATCGATGCCAAAGGTAAAACCGTCATTCCGGGACTGATCGACGGGCACACCCACCTGGCTTGTCTGATTCCGGTCGAGGAATTTTCAAAATATGCCCTTAAAGGCGGTACCACTACAGTTATTTCAGAGACATTGGAGATCTTTCCGGTTGCCGCTTATGAAGGGATCGTTGACTTCTTGGAATCGTTTCGAGATCAACCGATAAAAATCCTGGCCACTGCACCGGCGATCGTCTCGATCAGTAGCAACACCCGCGGAATTTCGGAAGAAACACTCCAAAAATTGCTGGATCGAGATGACATTGTCGGTCTGGGGGAATCTTACTGGCAGGCGGTTCTTCAGGAGCCGGATCAGCTTCAGCCCCTATTTAAACATACGCTTATAGCCGGCAAGACGCTTGAGGGACATTCGGCCGGTGCCGGTGAAAAAAAGCTAACTGCCTATATTGCCAACGGTATTACATCGTGTCATGAGCCCATCAATGCCGATCAGGTGCTCCAAAGACTCCGGCTGGGGTTGCATATAATGATTCGCGAGGGCGCTGTCCGCAAAGATCTGGAAGAAATTGCCAAAATCACAAAACAGAAAATTGACTTCAGGCGGTTGGCTCTGGTAAGCGACACCATTACCCCGGCGGACTTGATGGAAAATGGTTATATGGAGCGTATCGTTCAAAAAGCGATTGACTGCGGGTTTGAACCGATCACTGCCATTCAGATGGCCACCTTAAATGTTGCCGAGCATTTTTCCTTAGACCTGCTTATTGGCGGTATCGCTCCGGGTCGCTATGCGGATCTTGCAATGATTCCCGACATTACCACCGTAGATGCCCGGATGGTCATCAGCAACGGTGTTATAATCGCCGAAGAGGGCAAACTACTGGTGTCACCCAGAAAACACGCATTTGCTCCCGAAAGCCTGAAGACGATCAAGCTGCCGCGAGAGCTCAAGCCCTCCGACTTTATTATCAAGGCGCCCGGAGGTGTTAACGAAGTGCAGGTGCGCGTAATCAAAATGGTTACCGATTTGGTCACATCCGAGATAAAGGTAAATTGCCCGGTCACTGATGGCACGCTTCGGGCTGACTTAGAAAAAGATATTATAAAAATAGCGGCTATTGATCGAACCCATAATACGGGAAAACTATTCGCTGGGCTTATCCAGGGATTTGGCTTAAAATCCGGAGCTGTGGCCAGTAGCGCAGCCTGGGACACTTCGGATATCGTGGTTGCCGGGGCCAATGATACAGATATGGCCGCAGCCGTAAACCGGATCCGTCAAATGCAGGGTGGCACCGTGGTTTCCAAAAACGGAAAAATTCTTGCCGAATTGGCATTGCCGGTTTTTGGCCTTATGTCCGACCTTACTTTGGGCCCCCTTGTCGGGCGTTTAAAAGGTGTCTTTAAAGCCGCCTCAGAGTTAGGGGTGCCCTTCCCTAACCCGATTTTATCCTTGACAACATTAACCGGGGCCGCGATTCCCTATCTGAGAATCTGCGAGGAGGGGTTGTTCAATATAAAGGATGGCAAAAATGTGGCTCTTTTTGTAACTTGAAAAATAATTTAAAAGCATTAGAATAACAGGAGCAGTGACCTAACCTTAAACATCGTAATTGCGGGGAGATCAAACCATGGCTGGCACAGACTTGCTGGAGGGAAAACGGATTCTTTTGGTGGATGACGAACCGGATGTATTGGATACGCTGGAGGATCTGCTGCCGATGTGTGAAACGGCAACGGCGTCAAATTTTAATGAAGCCAAAGATTTACTGGAAACGCAGTATTTTGATATGACGATTTTAGATATCATGGGCGTTGAGGGTTTTCAGCTCCTGGAAATCGCCAATCAAAGAGAGGTTACCGCCGTCATGCTGACCGCCCATGCCCTCAGCCCGGGCAACATTGTTAAATCTTACAAGGAGGGCGCAGCATCCTACTTGCCCAAAGAAGAAATGGTCAACATCGCCTCCTTCTTAAATGATGTTCTGGAGGCCAAAGAACAGGGCAAAAATCCCTGGGTTCGCTGGTATGACCGCATGGGATCCTTTTTTGAAAAAAAGTTTGGCGCCAAATGGCAGGACGACGAAAAAGAGTTCTGGGAAAAATTTCCCTTTTATTGATTGGTCTAAGTGCCTGCAATTATTATGAGAGGCCTTGGGGGGGGATTAAAATTTTTTCCATTTTACACCCTATATGAACTCATTTGCAGGGATTTGCAAAGTAACCAATAACCCTGACCATTTCGGTCGGGGTTTTTATTGCCATTTGATGATATATACAATTTTCCAAAATTAGACATGACATCAACACATCCAATAAAATTTCGACCTACTTCTAAAGTTCAACCATTTCGTTTGAGGCTGAAACTGTGATTTGAATTTGATTTAGGCAACAGCCCATTGATCAGCGATTAATCGGTATTTTATAATCACAAATCAAGACACGACCCCAAGGACACGCAAGGATACACTTCGGTCTAATCTACAACCTAAAATGTCTTTTCAATGCAGGTTTTTTTACCGGACGTTCTTTGAGTGGATTCATCGTTACTCCAGAACCAAGATCGGGTAACGTTTCCACCGGACGAGTTATTAAAAACTCTCCT
>JASFGM010000530.1:0-3443 GCA_050123755.1 Desulfobacterales bacterium | reverse complement strand
AGGATCGTTTCTTCCTGCCTTCTTTTGCATACTTTACCTCAATTGGCTAAATTAAATCTAAAATAAACAATTGCATTGTCGGTATAACATGCAGGGTAAATCTTTACAAATCTGAGAAAGGTGCCTGTGGGGTTTCTTTTGATTGCATCTTATCCTGTTATTATGCATGAACTATCGCTACCATATTTACCTCGATTCTGGTTCCTTTGTACAAATTGGCATTGTCCAACACAGAGAAAAACCCATGCATTTTTTTGGCTAATGAGATTGCAGATTTGTCATGGCGAATACACACTTTGTTGAGCCTTTATTTTTGATAGATAACGTGATGCTGAAATTTGGAGGGGTGAAAATTTATTAGATGTGGTGACGCAATATGAAACTTGGGAATTTTGTAGATTAGGTTTAAATCGGGAGGGAATTTTACCGAACCAAAACTTGGGATACTTGTCAGAAAACCAAATATCAGCCGGTCGCAGATTTATTGAGATATCAAAGAAAAGCAAAAACCCGCGGTATATCATGAATATCTGAAATACTTTTAACTTTGCTTAATTCTACTGCCACCATTGAAAGAAATGATGCACCGGCCCATGTCCGTGGCCTATTTTATAGGCCGCACCGGCCGCGATGGCATGATTCATAAATGTTTTGGCTTTTTGAACGGCCTCTTCAATATCATTGCCTTTGGCCATATAGGCTGCAATGGCCGATGATAGGGTACATCCGGTTCCGTGGTTGTTGTGGGTCTTGATGCGGTCGGCCGCCAAACTCACAAAGCGGCCCTCCCCCGCAAGGAACAGAAGATCGGTACTTTTGTGCGCATCCCCGTGCCCGCCTTTAATCAGAATGCTGCGACTGCCGAATTTGGCGAGGGTTTCGGCGGCGCTCTCGATATCGCTCCATTGGGTTAACTGCATCCCGCATAAGACCGAAGCTTCCGGTAGGTTGGGCGTCACCACATCGGCCAGCGGCATCAAATGCGTTTTGATGGCCTCGATGGCATCGTCCTGTAACAATTTATCGCCGCTCTGGGCCACCATGACCGGGTCCAGCACGATTTTTCGGGCGCCGTGTTTTTTTAACGCTTGCGCCACCGCCTCAATCAGTTCAGCCGAGTACAGCATTCCGATTTTAATGGCATCGGCACCGATATCGCTCAATACGGCTTCAATTTGTTCCACCGCAAACGCCGGGGGAACGGCATGGATTCCTTTCACGCCCTGTGTATTTTGAGCCGTCAGCGCCGTTATGACCGACATACCGTAACAGCCAATGGCGGAAAAGGTTTTAAGATCCGCCTGAATACCGGCACCGCCGCCGCTATCGGAACCGGCGATAGTCAGGACTTTACAGTATTGTCTGATAGAATTCTGCTTTTTAGAAAGTTCATTCATCTTCTTTGGCCTTAAAATGATCCCAACCCGTCGGGGTTATGGGTTTGGTTGTACCATCCGGAAAAACAAGCTCTATTTTTTTCTGATCTATGATTTCGCCAATGGGGAAAAGGGGGCGATTAAATTCTTTTTGAAATGCCTTCGCGATTTTAGCGGCAGTGTGCGGTGATATGGTGCACAGCAGTGTGTAATCTTCACCGCCGGATAGCGCGAATTCCAACGGTCTAAAATCAAGTCGGGTACAAAAGTCTTTCAGGTTGGGTGACACCGGAATTTTGTCTGCGAACAGGCGGGCGCCGACCCGGCTTTCTTCGACAATATGGGCAAGGTCTGAACTTAAACCGTCGCTGGTATCGATAGCCGCATTCACACCCGGCTGGCTGGCCAGAAAGCGTCCTTCGCGCAGATGCGGTTCCGGTACCAGATGGGCCTTGAGCAATGCCTCCAGCGCTTCGGTGTCTGCATCAATTTCATTTAATATCAAATGCAACCCGGCTTTACTGTCACCCAGAAAGCCGGTGGAAAAAATCACATCTCCCGGCCGGGCGGCATCGCGGCATAAAAGCTCTTCTTTTGAAACGGTGCCCTGCACCACAATATTGATGATCAGGTCAATTTTGGAACGGGTGGTATCTCCACCCAGGACGTTGACATCGAATCTGGCAGCCAGATCTTTGATCCCGCTGTATATTGCTTCGAGATAATCCAGGCGGCAATCATCGGGAATGGCAATGCTGACAAATGCTTCCCGGGCGGTGCCGCCCATCGCAGCGATGTCACTCAGATTTACAGCCAAAGATTTATAGCCTAGATCAAATCCGCAAATCGCATCTCGCAAGAAATGAATGCGCTCAACCAGCAAATCGGTTGTAATTAATGTCAACCGGTCGGGTTCCGTCATAAATGCGGCCGCATCATCACCGATCGCTTTAATAATATTATCCGGCCGAATTAAACAGCCGCGGCTGATTTTTTTAATAAAACCAAATTCACCGATTTCTTTTAAGTTCATGTTTGCTTGGCCTCTTCAATCACATGCCTCAACGCCTTTGCAGCCGCTTCGGGATCATCGGCGGCAACAATAGCAGAAACCACGGCGACTCCATCTGCGCCGTTGCGGATAACATCGCCGGAGTTCTCCCGGGTTAAACCGCCAATACCGACCAGCGGAAGCTTCACGGCTTTTCGAATTTCGCCCAGACCTTTCAGCCCCAGGGGGGCTGCCGTATCGGTTTTGGTGGGCGTCGCATAAATGGGACTGACGCCCAGATAGTCGGCACCGCCTTTTTCAGCGTCGATGGCGTCTTGCAATGATTCGGCCGATATGCCGATGATCATCGAATCGCCTAAAATCCTTTTGGCGGTTTCCAGGGGCATATCGGTCTGTCCGAGGTGCACACCATCGGCCTTGACGGCCTGGGCCACATCCACGCGATCGTTAATAATCAAGGGCACAGCGCGGTCCTTAAGGAATTCTTTAATGGCCAGGGCCTGCTCGATAAAATCCCGGGTGGAACAATCTTTTTCCCGCAATTGAACCACGCTGGTGCCTCCGTCAACGGCGGCACTGACAATTTCAAGGGTGGTGCGACCGCGCGCCAATCCCCGGTCGGTTACTAAATACAAGGAATAATCTATATTTCCAGTCTTCATAAGCTTGCCTTCGGTTTGCTGGTCTCTGGCAACTGGCCGCTGGCTACTGGCTACTGGTCACTGGCTCAAAAATTTTAGGGATGAATCGCGGATTTGGTAACCTGGGCGCATATAACCGGAAATTAGCAGCCACAGGTCAGGGACAAGAGACCAGCAGCCAGTAGCCAGCGGCCAGCTGCGCTATTTATCTGCCTCTATTTTACAGCCTTTTTTCAGGTCTTGCGGCGTAATGGTGTAAAGCGCATCGATCATCTGGATCATAAAACTTCCCGGGGCTGTGGCGTTGCGGCCCGCAACTTCACCGGCAAGACCAAAATAAGCCAGAGCGGTTGCCGTTGCGCTGAGCGGATCATCATCGACGGCTAAGAATGCGCCGATGGTCACGGTGGCCGT
>JASFGM010000529.1:0-3443 GCA_050123755.1 Desulfobacterales bacterium | reverse complement strand
TCGTTTCTGCTGCCGTTGGTTCTAAAATTTTCAGGGTCGCCGATTATCTTCGGCTATGCCAAACCGGTCCCGGTGAATTATCATAATTTCCGTGAATACCGCAAAGGCACCCTGTGGGTGGCATCAGCGGGCGTGCTGGCCAATGCGATTTTAGCGGTCATGTCCGCAGCACTTTTTCAGATGCTGGCAGCCACAATGGCCTCCTGGACTCAGTCATCGTTTGCACTGCTGTTTGTATTTCTTTTTCAGCTGTTAGAATATAGTGTGATCATAAACTGTATTTTGGCGCTGTTTAACCTAATTCCGATACCGCCGTTGGACGGCAGTCGTATCCTGGCGATGCTTTTGCCGGCACCGCTGAGGGTGCATTTTTCGCGGCTGGAGCGCTTTGGAATGATTATAATTTTTGTGCTGCTGCTTACCGGACCCCTTGGCCGGTTGATGGCTTTTTTATTGAAACCGATGCTCGATTTTTTATTGGGATCTTAGCGTGGTGACGCAGAAATAATTTGCAATATTTTCGTAGATTCAAAAAGCCGTCGCTCAGATGGCATTTGGTAACGCGGACGAGGACGACGGCGAGCACGCGGAAAGAAGGTAGCATAATCTGCTACTCGTCCTCGATAATTGTATTTTTGAAATTTCTTTTAATGGGGTGTCGCCTAAATATATTGCAAGGACAGAATACATGGTTAAAAAGAAACGAATTTTAAGCGGTATGCGCCCAACAGGGCCGCTACATTTGGGCAATTTACTCGGTGCACTGGCAAACTGGGTCAAATTGCAGGATGAATACGATTGTTTCTATTTTATCGCCGATTGGCATGCGTTAACCAGCGACTATGAAGATACCGCGCAGGTCCACGCCTATACGAGAGAAATCATTATCGACTGGCTCAGCGCCGGTTTGACACCTGAAAAAAGCACCCTTTTTGTGCAATCTCAAATTAAGGAGCATGCCGAACTGTTTCTTATCCTGGGAATGATCACACCGGTGTCCTGGTTGGAGCGCAATCCAACCTACAAAGAACAGCTCGATCAAATCAGTAACAAGGATCTGTCCAATTTCGGTTTTCTAGGCTATCCGATTCTGCAAGCCGCGGATATTATCATGTATAAACCCTACGGTGTCCCCGTCGGTGTGGATCAGGCACCCCATGTAGAAATCACCCGTGAAATTGCCAGACGATTCAATCATTTTTACGGCAACGTCTTTCCCGAGCCCGAACTGATTTTGACCGAAACACCCAAAATCCTCGGTATCGATCGACGTAAAATGAGCAAAAGTTATGACAATGCTATTTTTTTATCGGAAACGCCCGAGCAAATCAGTGCAAAGGTTTCCCGGATGATTACCGACCCCCAGCGCGCCCGCCGCAGCGATCCCGGCCGCCCGGAGGTATGCAACGTCTTTGATTTTCATAAATTGTATACCACGGCCGATGATATTAAAGAAATTGACCGGGATTGTCGTCAGGCGCAAATTGGCTGTGTCGAATGCAAAAAGAAGATGGCTCAAAACCTAAGCAACGCCCTGGAACCGATTCGAGCAAAGCGCGCCTATTATGAAGCACACCCGGAAATGGTTGAGGAAATTATTTTAGACGGGTGCGACAGAGCCAGAAAGACCGCCCGGACCACCATGGAATCCGTTCGGGCCGCGATAAAAATAAATTAATATCGCAGGGCTTTAAGCCCTGCAGCTCATAGCCGATAGCTCATAGTCGATCAAGAGCTTTGAGCTTTGAGCCTTCAGCTTTGAGCGCCAATGCTAAGCATTGGTTGAGCTATCAGCTGTGAGCTATGAGCTAAATTTAGCGTGTACTATGCCGGAAGAGATTTACAAAGTTCAGCTGGAAAACATTTTTGAAGGACCCATGGATCTTCTGTTCCATTTGATTAAAAAAAATGAATTGGACATCTATGACATCCCCATCGCTATGGTCACCGAGCAGTATTTGCAATATCTTGACTGGATGCAGACCATGAACATTGACTATGCCGGTGATTTTATCGTGATGGCCTCCACCCTGGCTCAGATCAAGTCGCGGATGTTGCTGCCGACTCCGGAAGGAGAGGAAGAAGATGATCCGCGTCACGAACTCATACAACCTCTTTTGGAATACCTTCAGATGAAGTCGGCCGCAGAGCAATTGTCGGAAAGGCATCTCCTCGGCGAAGATACGTTTGTCCGCGGCCGTGATCGCGAGGCGTTTTTGACCTTTCAGGGAGATGAGTATGTAAAAGTGGGCCTCTTTGAGCTCATTGATGCGTTTCAAAAAATTCTTGAAAAAATCCCCGGTGATTACCGGATGGAATTTACGGCGGATAAAATATCTGTTAAAGATAGAATTACCCAGATTATCGATATACTCGAGGTCAAAGGATCGACAACTTTTATCGAGCTTTTTTCAGAACATCCGGACAAAAGCGAAGTCATTGTCACCTTCCTGGCGTTATTGGAAATGGTTAAACTCGAGTTGGTTCGGATTGTTCAACACACTCAAACCGGCGTGATGCGACTCTTTTATGTATAATGGATGATATTAAAAATATTATTGAAAGCTTGTTGTTTGTGGCCGATGAACCGCTGAGCATTGATCGGTTCAAAAATATCATTGGACAGGCGCAGACCAAAGAAATCCGGCAGACACTGGAAGAACTGGGGGCGGATTACGAAGCGCGCCAGGGCGGTTTCTATCTAAACCAGGTTGCCGGCGGGTATCAAATCCGGACCCGGTCTGAATACATGGAATGGATCAAACGCCTGCTGCAGCCGAAACCGTTACGTCTCAGCAAGGCCGCTCTGGAAACACTGGCGATCATCGCCTACAAACAGCCGGTCATCCGCAGCGATGTTGAGCACATTCGCGGCGTTGATTGCGGCGGTGTACTGCGGGTGCTCCTGGAGCGAAAATTCATACGGGTGCTGGGTCGCAAGGAAATTCCGGGACGTCCGCTGATCTATGCCACCACCAAACGCTTTTTAGAGGTATTTGACCTTAAAAATCTCAAAGACCTGCCGACCCCCAAAGAAATCGAAGAATTCGGCAGTGCTTTATCTGAAAACATGGACACGACCGCCGATAATGCGCAAGGGGAACCTGAAAGTTCCCCGGAAGAAGCGCCGGGGACCCCTTCAGAAACGGCGGAATCGGAGCCCTCCGCCGAAAACATCCAAGCGTCAACTGCGATGGATGAGGCTAAGCCGGGGCAAGATTCAGGTTAAAAAGACTTGACTTATACATCGCAAATCCCGTAATTATCCTGGTGTAGAAAAAAGAAACGGGCGGTTAACTCAGTGGGAGAGTGCTACCTTCACACGGTAGAAGTCACTGGTTCAAATCCAGTACCGCCTACCAATAATATTAAGGGGATATGGCTTTTGCCATATCCCCTTTTTTGTTATTTGCTACCATTTTGCTACCATTTATAGTGGTTGT
>JASFGM010000528.1:0-3464 GCA_050123755.1 Desulfobacterales bacterium | reverse complement strand
AAAAAATCATTGCCGTGACGGCTGCCATGCCTGAGGGCACGGGTTTGACGAAATTTTCCGAGTTGTTTCCAGAGAGATTTTTTGATGTGGGAATTGCGGAACAGCACGGCGTCACTTTTGCCGCCGGACTGGCCACCGAAGGCCTAAAGCCGGTGGTTGCCGTTTACTCGACTTTTTTACAGCGGGCATATGATCAAATTTTACATGACGTATGTCTCGAGTCGTTGCATGTCGTATTCGCCATCGACCGTGGCGGCATTGTCGGAGAAGACGGTTCCACCCATCATGGTCTTTTTGACCTGAGCTATCTTAGAAATCTGCCCAACATGGTGGTTATGGCACCTAAAGATGAGAATGAGATGCGCCGGATGCTGATGACCGCTTTGAAACATAATGGGCCGATTGCCCTCAGATATCCCCGGGGATCTGGCACAGGCGGTATTTTAGACAAAGCGCTTGAGCCCATTCCGATCGGTAAAGGTCAAATATTGAAGGACGGCGAAGATGTGCTTGTTTTGGCCGTTGGCCGAACGGTTTATGAGGCATTGGATGCCTATGCTGAGCTGTCCAAACAGGGCATTTCGGCGGCTGTGGTGAACTGCCGTTTTGTAAAGCCCCTGGATATAGAACTTATTGGTTCTCTGGTCAAAAAGATTCCGCGAATCATCACCATAGAGGAAAATGTTCGCCAGGGAGGATTTGGCAGTGCGGTTTTAGAATTCCTCAATGACGCCGGTATCACCGGTTTTCGGTTGGAGCGCATCGGTGTTGCGGATACATTTGTGGAGCATGGCCCGCAAAATCTTCTCAGATCCAAATACGGTATTGATGCTGCCGCCATTATCGAAACCGCTAATCATCTGGTGAAGCATACCGGCAATCGGCTTGCCGAATGGCCGAACAGCCAGGCAGTCTGATCAGGTGTCCCAAAAAAAACACAGACTCGATTTGGCGCTTGTCGCAAAAGGACTGGCCCAAAGCCGCCCGCGGGCCCAGGCTATGATCATGGCGGGAAAAATTCTGGTCAATAACCGTCCGGTCGATAAGCCCGGCTTTTATGTTTCACCCAATGATACGCTTCAGCTTAAGGGAACTGATATTCCATATGTCAGCCGGGGCGGCCTTAAACTTGAAGCCGCACTGCATAAATTGCAGCTGGACGTGACGGGCGCGGTCTGCATCGATGTGGGAGCCTCCACCGGAGGATTTACCGATTGTCTTTTGCAGCACGGCGCCGAACGCGTTTATGCGGTGGATGTAGGATACGGACAGCTGGCCTGGAAGCTTCGCCAGAATCCGCGCGTCATCGTTATCGAACGAACCAACGTCCGCCATATGGCGCCCGATACGATACCGGCTCCGGTGGATCTGGTTACCATTGATGTTGCCTTTATTTCCCTTAAAATTGTTGTCCCGGCCATCGTTAAGTTCTTGAACCGCGATGCATCTATCCTCGCACTGATTAAACCTCAATTTGAAGTCGGTAAAAGCCAGGTCGGAAAAGGCGGCGTTGTCAGGGCGCCGGAATTACATCAGCAGGTCATCAAGGAATTATCGGACTTTTTCGGGACCCTAAAACTGACACCTCAGTCGGTTTATCCTTCACCCTTGTTGGGTCCTAAGGGCAATCGTGAATTTTTCATCTTTTTAAAACAAAATCGCTTTCCTGATCGGCAAACAGGCGATTTTTTAACTTGATTTTTTTTACCGAAACAGATACAGATTCACGTTTAAAAATTTTTTCGTCCTATAATCCAACGGAAAGAGGTATCTAAATGAGTGAAAAGGTGGATAGTATCAGAAACATAGCACTTATTGGCCATGGAGGCGCCGGTAAGACGTCTTTAGCGGAGGCTTTGCTTTACAATTCCGGCACGATTAAACGTTTGGGGAGTGTCGGGGAAGGCAACACTGCCATGGATTTTGAACCGGAGGAGCTCAAACGCACCTCCAGTATCAGCAGTGGATTTCATCAATACAGCTGGAAGAATCATACCGTAAATTTAATTGACACCCCCGGCGATCAGAATTTTTTCTCTGATACCAAAAGCTGCATGCAGGCGGCCGACGGTGTGGTGGTGGTTATCGATGCCGTTGACGGAGTCAAAGTTCAAACCGAACTGGCATTGGAATTTGCCAAAGAATTCGATCAGCCCGGTGTGATATTCATCAATAAGCTGGACCGTGAGCGGGCGGATTTTAATCGGACCTTTGAAGATGCCAAAGTCAGCTTTACACCCAAACCGATTATTCTCCAACTTCCCATCGGAGCGGAAGCTGAATTTAAAGGGATTGTGGATCTAATCAGCAACCAGGCTTATATATACGACGCGGACGGCAAGGCCAAAAAAGAAGACATACCTTCAGATATGCAGGATCTGGTGGAAAGTGAAAGAGAGGCATTGATCGAAAATATTGCCGAAGCCGACGATGAGTTGATTGAAAGATACCTTGAAGGTGATGTGCTGTCCGATGAGGATTTAAATGCTGCATTGCGCAAAGGTACTCTGTCGCATATCTTTGTACCGGTGGTTTGCGGGTCAGCTACGAAAAATATCGGCATCGACCTTCTGATGGATTTTATCGTTACCAGCATGCCTTCTCCAAAAGATCGCGGGGCTAAAACCGGCACGGATCCATCCAGCGGCGATCAAATTGAACGGGCTCCGGAAGAGAATGCACCCTTTTCCGGTTTTGTGGTTAAAACACTGGCTGACCCCTATGCGGGTCGATTGACGATCTTCCGTGTGGTTTCCGGTCGGCTGGGGAGTGACGGCACGTTTTACAATCCCAATAAAGAGACCAAGGAAAGATTTACCCAGTTATTAACCATCGCCGGCAAAGAACAAAAACCGGCGAGCGAAGGCGGCCCCGGATCCATCGTCGCAGTCGCTAAACTAAAAGAAACCACCACCGCCGACACGCTCTGCGATGACGCCGCTAAGATTCAATACGATTGCCCTGATCCCCTCCCGAGCCTGATCTCTTTCGCTCTGACGGCCAAATCCAAGGGCGACGAAGATAAGATTTTTATCTCATTGACCAAACTACTTGAAGAGGACCCATCTATTAAACTGGAGCGCGTGGCCGAAACAAAAGAAATTCTTTTATCCGGTTTAGGGCAGATACATGTTGAAACCATTATTGAAAAACTGAAGCGCAAATTCGGTGTTGAAGCCCAGTTGAATACGCCCAAAGTCCCCTACCGGGAAACCATTAAGGGCAAAGCCCGGGTGCAGGGCAAACACAAGAAACAGACGGGGGGTCACGGTCAGTTCGGTGATTGCTGGATTCAAATTGAACCTTTGCCCCGGGGTAAAGGTTTTGAGTTTGTCGATTCAATCGTAGGCGGTGTTATCCCCAAGCAATACATTCCGGCCGTCGAAAAAGGCATTGTTGAGTCCGCTCAAAAAGGTGTGCTGGCGGGTGTTCCCACGGTCGATTTCAAAGTTACCTTAGATGAT
>JASFGM010000527.1:0-3465 GCA_050123755.1 Desulfobacterales bacterium | reverse complement strand
ACCCGGGATACAAGCATATAATCAATAAGACGCTTCTTCATTTAATTTAGGGGTGTTTATTTTTTCGAAGCAGAGAACATTTGTTAAATTTAAATTCAATTTTCAAATAAATTCAATAACCTACCTGACAAATTTCTATTGACTTTTTTTCTTGCCCTGATTAGAAATAATCTCATTCAAGCATAAGCGCTATTCTCACCTTCGAGCTGATTCTACTCTTCCTGTGGGGTGAATTCTTAAATCAATACGTTTTTTCCTTTCTATCGGTGTTGCTGATCTGAGAAATTGAAGCGACGTCTGTCCTCAAGTTACACTTGACCTATCACACGTTAAAAATAAACAAGTGAATCAAACGCGGAGTTATTTTTAGAAAATAGGACTGCCAGCCGGATCTTTCATTTGTCGAAAACATACATAACGAGAGAATATCACAACAGATGGAAAGTTTTCCAAATCAGCTGAAAAATTATCATCAACTCTAATCAAGGAGGTGAGATATGGGTAATAATTCCGAAGCTTTCTCAAACGATATTCGCTGGCAGATGCTCGCAGTAAGCCCCGACATGATGGATACAACTCAAGGTAACACAAACTTCCCGTTTGCGTGGCGTTCATCTTTGGCTATCTATGGTGCAGTGCCGCCCACTGAGGAGCAGATCGCATGCGAGCAGCAGACCCTTTACTTAAAGATCAGTGCTACCATTACCGGTTACCAGCCAAGCAAAGAAGAAACGGAGCAAGGTTATGTGCAGTTCCCGGACGTCCCGATCGAGGAGATGGACCGGATCATCAAGGAGTACTTCGCGTGTTATGGTGCCTTCCTGCAGGTGGCAGTATTCCCCCGGCAGCCAGATACACCGCTTGCCTCCTACCCCCACATCGTTGATTTTGAGCCGAAAGTACGGGATCTCTACCAAACCGCCACCGAGCATGGCGAGATCCTAACGGCCTCGAAATCGGGAGTGAAAACAGATCGAAGTTTCAGCCACACCGAGGAAACTGAGACGGGTCTGGATCTGAACACAACCCTCAAGTTTCCGCTTAGTAAAAAAGACAGCGAAAAAGAAGGCGAGGGTGTAGTCGGAGGCAAGCTATCCCATCAGTGGGGAGAAACTGATAAGGATACCTGGCAAGTTATCGCTGATGCAGCCCGTGAGCGGCGGGAAACAATAGGAATGAAAACCGAGATCAGTCAGATGTACAACCTGTTGACAGGCTATCACGCCGGCACCAACCGAGCGGCCTTTCTGATGCTCCCTCGACCTCACATCCTTCAACCTACCGACCATCGCACCTTTGTCCAGGGTCTTCGCGTCATCGAGGGTGTACAAGACTTCTTCCTGATCGTCCAACATCCCGCCGACATTCAGGGCCTTTGTGTGGATGTATCGCTCGATACCGGCCATTTTCCCGAGCATGTAGATATAGAGGAGCCGGAAGAGGTTTATGAAGAAACGTCTGAAGAATTCTGGGTGGAGCAATATGCTGACAACGGCTTCTTAAGTGGTAATAGGGAGTCCTTCGAAAGGTTAGTGATGGCTCCAGCGGGCTGGGTTGTCGACCGCCGTAAAGGTGATCCCGGTCATGCAGGCTGCAGTGAACTTGAGGATAAATGCAACCAGCAGGCGCGTGACACCTTGAGAGAGTACTTTTATGGCGCAATCAATGATACCTCCGTTTCGGTTTCCGGCAGCGTCAAGGGTGCAGCCTGGTTTGGACCCGGTGCCATTTTTAAGCGTAAATACCGTGCATTTTTTCGGTCTGAAAGACCGATACCCTCTTCTGAAGAGTCTTTCGTCACATCGCCTTTTCTTATCACCAACCGCAGGCTTGGTGTCTGCCTTGTGAAACAAGATGACTGCTTCCTGGAAATGCCTCCCGATGTCGGTTATTGGCACGACGACGGCGACTGGGTTGTGAACGAGATGCGCCTGGAAATCCCGGGGAACCTAATTACGAAGTCGGCGCAAAAAGAAAGCCGGACACCCCTGCTCAAAGCAGCGCTAAAAGAGATTGAGACTGCATTGGTTCGCAGCGGCCGACTTCGCACGCGCTATCCCTATGGTACAATCAACTACCTGGCCTCCGACTACTTTTTGCAGCAAATCGCACCTCACCTTCCGAAGGACTACGTGAATACACCGATCGGCGATATGGATGACATCCCGGCCAGCGTGCGAGAAGCTCTTGGCGAGCAAACAACGGTCGGCCAGATACTAGGCATGGACGGCGTAACTCTGTCAAGCAGGATGGGTGCGCCCATAGAAGAAGCAATCACATTGAAACAAAGGATGGTGCGGCGAAATGGTTAATAGGCTTTGGGGGAGTTCGCAGCAGATCGACTACGTCTAACCATGGCATCAACCCTGACGGCCAAATGAAAACTACGGGGTTGATTTATTGCGTTTCTTGCTTCCCGCAAAAGGGTAACTCTTTATGGAAATTGGGAACGCCCATTAACCTATAAATATCTTCTGAATCCTACTATTAAAACGGAAAAAATCCCTTAACCGCTTAGGTGAAGGGGGCATCAAATTTTCGATTCATGAAACCTTCTTTTCGCGGGGTATCCTACCGGCGAAGTTGTTTGACGAGCTCGGCCACCCGTCGGCCCAGTTTGCGTCCATTTTCCCGGATTTCACCATCACCTTATAGGAAACAATTCGAGATCTTGCAAAATACTTTGGAATGCCATATGCAATGTACAGTGATCCCATACACACGCTACGAAAGAATATCGGTTAGAAGGAAGGAGACATAAATGGCGTTTGTATATGCAGTTCTTGGCGGTGGGCGGCAAGGAACGGCCGCCGCTTACGATATGGCGAAATTCGGTGATGCCGCGCAAGTTTTAATCGCCGACTTAAGTCTTGAGGCCGCGCACAAGTCGGCGGCCCGCGTGAACCATCTGGTCGGGAAAGAAATCGCCCAAGCGCATCAGCTGAATGTGACCGACCACGATCAGCTATGTGATTTCCTGAGC
The DNA here is from genome assembly GCA_050123755.1 of Desulfobacterales bacterium. GTDB lineage: Bacteria > Desulfobacterota > Desulfobacteria > Desulfobacterales > JAHEIW01 > JAHEIW01. The sequence goes on along the minus strand of JASFGM010000527.1, from coordinate 482 downwards.
CACGTTAACTCGTTTCTTTCCGCCGTGCCGTACTGGCACAACCCGGCCATTACCCGCGCGGCTATAGAAGCCGGCGCCTGTATGACAGACCTGGGCGGCAACACGGATCTGGTTCGAGATCAAATCGAGCTCACAGCCCAGGCAAAGGGTGCCGATATTGCCATAATTCCGGATTGTGGCCAGGTTCCCGGCATGGGCACCAGCCTCACTGTCTACGCCATGTCCCTGCTGGATGAGACAGAGGAGATAATGATGTGGGACGGTGGCAATCCCCTACTCCCCAAGCCGCCCTTTAACTACATCCTAACCTTTAACATCGCGGGATTGACGAACGAATACTACGGTGTCGCCAATTTTATCCGTAATGGTCAAATTAAGCAGGTACCCACCTTTAAAGAAGAAGACTACGAAATCGTTGAGTTTCCCGAACCCATTGGCAGAATGGAAGCTTTTGTCGCCGGCGGGGGCACCTCGACCATGCC
>JASFGM010000526.1:0-3470 GCA_050123755.1 Desulfobacterales bacterium | reverse complement strand
TTGGGCCCGATAAGCTTCAAGTTCCCCACTTTTCGCTAACGGGCTATTAATGAGCATGATGCCATTTACTTTGAGCCCTTTACAGACGTCCACAAGGCTGAGCAGGGTGGAATCCATAACAACAACCACATCCGGCGTTTCAATATTCTCTCTGGAAAAAATTGGATCATCGGAAACGCGTAAAAAGGCCTTCACTGGAGCGCCCCTTCGCTCTGGTCCGAAACTGGGAAAACCTTGAGCGTGCTTCCCTTCGCTAATGGCGGTCTGAGCGACCAGTTCAACTGAGGTCACGACCCCTTGCCCGCCACGCCCGAAAAAAATAACTTCTAACATGATTGTACCTATTCTATTATTGTCTATAATTATTTTTCAGAGTTCTTGATATAGGGACCAATAATCATATCCTTATAACCCTTTCCTGTTGGGACTATTGGATAAACCACCTCAAAAAAAGCGAACCCATTTGCATATTTTTCCAGCCGAAAACAGTGCCCAGCACATAAAGGAGAGGTTAGTCATCAATTCGGATCGGATAACCCCCATATTGGTGAACTGTTTCCAGCATGGCCCGGTAGTTTTCAGGTTTAAAGCTCCGCACAACGCTATTGCTCGTACTGACAACATAACCGCCATCCGGGGCCAGGCGTTTAAGATGTTCTTTGGTATCGGCAACCACCTCTTCAGGTTCACCTAATGTAAGCAGATCCACATCGATGTTCCCAATCACACAAAGTTTGTTCAACACCTTGGGTTTAAATCGGTAAATATCAAGTCCGGTCGGATCGATGGGGTGAATCGCATCTACACCGGCCGCGATGATGTCATCCAGGACCTTGGTGATATCGCCGTCCGTGTGATATATTAGCGGGATTCCCCGTGACTTACAACCCTTGGATATGAGTTTGAGGCGCGGGAAGAATTGATCGCGCAAAAGAGCGGGCGATACCATTAACCGGTCTTTTATGGCGATATCATCCACATACCAGATTGCCCCAACAACATCTCGTTTAATGGTATCTTCATATTCAGCATATACGAGCTCGAAAACTTTTTCCCAAACAGCCTTGACCAAATCAGGATCCTCGGCCAGCTTGTATGAAAATTCTTCAAAGCCCATCAATAGCCAGACCATCTGAAAAACCGGGCCAATATAACGAATGACCTTCATTTCCGGCGGCAGATTTTTTTCAGCCTGGTCTAAAATACGAAAATCGAGATCCTCTTTTTTCATCCATGGATAGTTTTTGAAATCCTCCCAGCTCTTTATCTGACCTTGCATTGAGCCTTTGCCGACGCTGCGTTGGGCCTCATAATAATTGGAAAAGCGTGCCGCCTCCCATACCCCCGGGAATCCGGCAATCCGGCGACCGAGGGAGATATAGTCATATCCCGCCTTAGTGTAAAACTCAATATCCGTCTCTATATCATTGAGTTGCTTACCCAGGAAGGCTTCTTTGGCCTCCTCGTCAATAAGTACCTCGGCCAGTGGTACACGATCGGGCTGCCCACAAAATAGAGCAGTCTCGAGTCGTTCAAAGCTGGGATCGGGCTGGATCATGGCAATCCTTTCTTTTCGGCTCCTAAACGTTATTTTGACAATTAGACGATAAAAAGGGGGTTGGCTTGATCATATTCGCTACAAAATTTAGCGCTTCCAACGCATGAACGGGTAGATCGAGACGATTGCTGGATTCACAGATGGGGAGCCCCGAATCAGCTCTACCCGATCAGTGCCTTGACCTTGTCCAAGGCACTGCCCGCATCGGGAGCATATCCATCTGCACCGATGGAAGATGCAAAATCGGCGTTTACAGGGGCTCCGCCTACGAGGACCTTAACCTTCTCTCTCAAACCCGCCTCCTTCAGGGCCTCTATGACAAGAGACATCTCCGTCATTGTCGTCGTCAGGAGTGCGCTCATTCCCATCACTTGTGCTTCTGTCTTCCTGACGGCCTCAATAAAATTTTCAACCGGCTGATCAATGCCGATATCCAAGACATCATATCCGGCACCCCGAAACATCATGCCCACAAGATTTTTCCCGATATCATGAAGGTCCCCTTTGACCGTTCCCAGCACCACCTTACCGGCAGTGCTCATATCTGTGTCCTCGAGGAGTGGTTTCAATACTTCCATGCCAGCATGCATGGCTCTTGCGGATACAAGCACCTCCGGAATATACATTTCATCGTTTTTGAATAGCACCCCTACCTCGTTCATGCCCGCGATCAACCCCATGCTTACAATATTTTCGGGGGATTCTCCGGCATCAATTGTTTTCTGGACGAGCTGGGCGATTTCATTAAATTTGCCCTTCAATATGGCGTTCTTAATTTCTTGAAAATCAGTCACGAATATACCTCCTTAAGGTTCTCTCAAAAAGCGCTTTCTTCCTTGTCTAGGCCTCGGCAAGAATTTTTTGAAGTTTCGCCCTTACGCCTTTTTCAATCGGGGCAGGTTCATGCGTTTTGAGAATTTCTTCCACTTTTTCACTTGCGCGTTCTTTTAAGGTTTTAGCGCCTAATTTGAGCCAATCATCATAACGCCGGTGATCTCTCAATTCGGGATATTCATCTTCCTTAAAATGCTTGAGGGTGTGCTCTGTTGAGAGAAAATCACCATCCGTACCCACATCGTGGATGACATCTAAGGCCAGTGATTCCTCATCGATTACGAGACCCTCCATGTACTTTTTAATCCAGGCGATGATCTCGTGGCAAATGACGGCCTGAGTCAGGGAACCCGTTGTTCCCGAGTCCATATAACCGACGTCGTGGATAAGCTGAGCGCCAGCCAGGGTGGAAGTGATCAACGTTAAAGCAGATTCCAGGGCCGCTTGTTGATCAACCGCTTTCGAAGCACTCGTTCCGCCTATCCCAAAACAGGGAATCCCATAAAAATGCGCCAACTCTTCATTGAATCCCCGAACTTCAGGTGCCGAATGCAATCCAACCGACGTCTTCATATCAAAGGTTCCTCCGGCGCAGCTGTCCTGGATGATAGGCGCACCTTCTTTTTTTAGCTGCGACAAAACGAGTCCCGCAAGAAAAGCGGCATTATTCACAGCCAGGAAACCGGGCACTGTTATGGGGGTCGACAAACCCCTTGTAACGATGCTCGGCCGATAGACAAAGGGTAATCCCTTACCGGAGAGATACAGCAGTTTTTGAATGCTTTCAGGATTGTGCCTCAGGGGATTCGTGATATTGATATAACAGACTGCAAAGGGTTGGCGCCGAAAAGTCGCTTCGCCCCCGGCAACGGCTTCTGCCATGGCGACATCCCGTTTTGTGTCTGGAACGTTGGTGGTGACATAGATAATCGGTTTATCGGTGTTTTCCAGCATGGCCATCATCTGAGCGGTTTCGACCTTCTTTTGAGGCAGGTCCGACGGGATGAAACCGGACATGACGAAGTTATAATTTGGAAGGGCGTTAAGCAGACCAACGAATTGCCGAATGTCTTCCAGT
>JASFGM010000525.1:0-3471 GCA_050123755.1 Desulfobacterales bacterium | reverse complement strand
AATCACAAGGACCTGGAGCTTATCGCCGGCAATGTCGGCACGGCCAAGGGAGCGGAAGATTTGATAAATGCCGGTGCCGATGGTGTCAAGATCGGCATTGGCCCGGGTTCCATCTGCACGACCCGCATCGTTGCAGGTATTGGTGTGCCTCAATTTAGCGCTATAATGAACTGCCGGGCCATTTCAGGTAAAACCGGCGTCCCCCTGATCGCAGACGGTGGTATCCGGTTTTCAGGCGATATTACCAAGGCGATCGGTGCCGGCGCCTCTGTCGTTATGATCGGCGGCCTGTTTGCCGGCACTGAGGAGACTCCGGGGGAACAGATTTTTTTCCAGGGTCGCAGCTATAAGGTTTACCGGGGCATGGGTTCGATTGAGGCAATGAAAAAAGGCAGCAAGGACCGCTATTATCAAACCGAAAAAGCCGATGAAGACAAGCTGGTCCCGGAAGGTATTGTCGGCCGCGTGCCGTACCGCGGAACCCTTGCCGGAACCATTTTTCAGCTGATTGGCGGACTAAAGGCCGGTATGGGATATGTCGGCTGTCGCACCTTGGATGAGCTGAGCGAAAAGGCGCGATTCGTGAAAGTCAGCGCTGCCGGTATGCGCGAAAGCCACGTGCATGATGTGATTATTACCAAAGAAGCACCGAACTATTCCCTCGAGTAGAACCCGTCTCAAGAATGCATCAAACAGCCATCAGTTGAGCGCCTTGTTCTGTTGCCCGTTAGCCCCTACGCCGGTTGAATAAGATCAGATATAATTCCTTTTTAAACGGGCCTAACCGGCTCAACGGGCTAAATTGGCGAACCCATTTGGGAGATCCACTATTTTTGAAATAGGTTTTAATGCCTGAAAAAAATTGTCGTTTATGGTATAAATAGATACCTCGCCCATTTGCCCTCACAAATGATCGATCTTTATTTGAGCTTTAATTATTCAATCCAATTTCAACTTAGAAACGAGTGACTTATGACCGAAGCCGTTCCCGATTTTGTTCATCTGCATGTCCATACCCAGTACAGTCTGTTAGACGGCGCCATCCGTATTGATGATCTTTTAAGGCGTACGGCTGAATTTGAAATGCACGCCGTAACGGTTACCGATCACGGTACGATGTTCGGGGCGGTAGAATTTTATGAAAAGGCCATCAGGGCCGGGATAAAGCCGATTATCGGCTGTGAAATCTATGTGGCCCCCAGGACCCGGTTTGATAAGACGCCCCTGGACAATAAAGACCTTTCGCATTTGATATTGCTGGCTAAAAATAATGAAGGCTACCGCAACCTATGCAAACTGGCCACAGCTGCACAGCTTGAAGGCTTTTACTACAGACCCCGCATTGATAAACAGATCCTCAAAGAATGCAGCAAGGGTCTGATCGGCTTAACCGCCTGTCTGCACGGCGAGATTCCGCGTCGCATCCAGCAAGGACGCATCGAACAGGCCGAGGAGGCGGCTTACGGGTATCGTGAAATTTTTGGAGAGCATAATTTTTTTCTGGAAGTACAAAACAACGGTATCGAAGCGCAAGAACAGGTCAATCAGACCCTTTTAGACATCAGCCAGCGACTATCGCTTCCCCTGGTGGCCAGCAATGACTGCCATTATTTGAGTAAACAAGATGTGCGTGCCCATGATGTGCTGCTGTGCATTCAAACCGGCAAAACGATTCAGGATAACGAGCGCTTTAAGTTTCGGACCGATCAGCTTTATTTTAAATCTAAAGCTGAAATGCACGCCGCATTTAAAGACTATCCGGGTGCGCTCAGTAATACCGTGGACATTGCCGGCCGGTGTCATATAGACTTTGATTTTAAAACCTATCACTTTCCACGGTTTGCTGATGCGTCGGAGTCGACCAGCGATGCGCTTTTCACCCAAAACGTCCGGCAAGGGTTTGAGCTGCGAATGCAACGGCTTAAAGCAAAGGACCCGCAGATCGATGAAGCCCTTTATCGCGATCGTCTCGAATATGAAATTTCAGTCATATGTGAGATGGGATTTTCGGGCTATTTTCTGATTGTGGCTGATTTTATTCGTCACGCCAAAGAAAATAATGTGCCCGTCGGGCCCGGGCGCGGGTCGGCCGCCGGCTCTCTGGTGGCGTATAGCCTGGGAATTACCGATTTGGACCCCATCGCCCATGGCCTGATTTTTGAGCGCTTTCTCAACCCGGCGCGCAAGAGCATGCCGGATATCGATGTTGATTTTTGCATCGACGGCCGGGAAGATGTTTACAAATATGTGGTCGACAAATACGGGGGCGGGGATTACGTCGCTCAGATTATTACCTTTGGAAAACTGAAAACCCGGGCGGTTATCCGGGATGTCGGCCGTGCAATGGATATTCCGCTGGCCGAGGTGGATGCCATTGCCAAAATGGTTCCGGACATTTTAAACATCAGTCTTGATGAAGCCCTGGAGCGGGAGCCCCGGCTGCGCGAACTTGCGCGTCAAAAACCTGAAATCGATGAGCTCATTAAAATTTGCCGGGTGCTGGAAGGCCTTCCCAGGCATGCATCGACCCATGCGGCCGGAGTGGTCATCGCCGACGAGCCCCTGGTCAACTATATGCCGCTTTATCGCGGGAAAAAGGGTGAGGTGGTCACCCAGTATGATATGAAGGTCGTCGAGAAAATCGGGCTGGTAAAGTTTGATTTTCTGGGCCTGCGCAACCTGACCGTCATTGCCAACAGCCTTTCGCTGATCGCGAGCCAGGGCAAAGCCCCACCGGATCTTGATAACATCGAATTGACCGATACCGACACTTACCGCCTTTTATCTGCCGGGGATACCACCGGCGTGTTTCAGCTTGAAAGTTCGGGCATGAAAGATTTGCTGGTCCGGCTCAAACCGGAGTCTTTTGATGATGTCATCGCTTTGGTAGCACTTTACCGCCCCGGACCGATGGAAAGCGGTATGATTGACGATTATGTGGCGCGCAAGCATGGTAGAAAGAAGGTGGAGTATCTTTTGCCCCAGCTGGAGCCGATCTTAAAAGAAACCTACGGTGTGATCGTCTATCAGGAACAGGTGATGAAAATTGCCAACGATCTGGCCAACTATTCCATGGCCGAAGCCGATGATCTGCGCAAGGCTATGGGCAAAAAGATTCAGGCGATCATGGCCGAACACCGCGAGCGTTTTGTGAACGGCGCCGCCAAAAACGAGATTAGCGCCGATGAGGCCGCACCCATATTTTCTTTGATGGAAAAGTTCGGCGGTTACGGGTTCAATAAATCCCACAGTGCGGCCTATGCCCTGATTGCCTATCAAACGGCTTATCTCAAGGCTCACTTTCCGGTCGAATTTATGGCCGCATTGCTGACCAGCGAAATGCACTCCAGCGATGGTGTGGTCAAGTATATCGTTGAATGTCGCAGTCACGGCATTGCGGTTTTACCGCCGGATATCAATTACAGCGATAAAGCCTTTAGCGTTTACGGTGATCAGATCCGGTTTGGTTTG
>JASFGM010000524.1:0-3472 GCA_050123755.1 Desulfobacterales bacterium | reverse complement strand
AAAACCGGTCGACCCGGCAGCCGGTCCTCAGGGTTTCATTATTTTGACAATATGTGTTCTTTAGGGTATATAGTGGTTGTTAAAAAAACGTTGCGGTATTCAAACGTTTTTTTCTATAACCGTACATTCTTTTATGCCGCACTTCCGTATTTCGGAACATTATTATGAAAAGCGGTGAAAATTTGTTAATCGATTTAAAAACCATTCAATAAGAATTTGACAAAAATTTTTCCGAGGCAGAAAGGGAGAACAGAATGAATAACAAAAATTGGGCATTTCTCGTCTTCTTTCTTATTATCTTCGTCGCTTTTTTGGCCCCCTCGTGTGGCAAAAAAGAAATCAGCTCAAAACCCGTTATGTCGGAAGCGGAAGCTCGCAGGCAGGCAGAAGAGGAAGCCAGACGAAGAGAAATGGAAAAACAGGCTGCCATTCAGGAAGAAACAATCCGGGATGAGCGCCTCAGCGAAAGCGAAAAGATAGAAAGAACCCGGGTCGAAAGAGACATGTTCGAAAATGAAGATGTCCAGTTTGAGTTTGACAGCGCCAAACTGTCAATGGAAGCCCAGGACATTTTACGTCGAAAAGCAGAATGGTTGAAAGAAAATCCCCGCGCCAAGATTATCATTGAGGGCCACTGCGATGAACGCGGCACCAATGAGTATAACCTGGCTTTAGGCGACAGACGGGCTTTCAGTTCCAAGTCTTTTCTGGTTGACCTGGGTATTGCCGCTTCCAGATTAACGACGGTTAGCTATGGTGAGGAGCGCCCGCTAGATTCCCGCGCAGACGAAGATGCCTGGGCCAAAAACAGACGCGCCCACTTTGTGATCAAACAATGAAACCACTTCTAATCTAATACAGCATCGTTATACACGCGCACCCTAACTCTTCATCAATGACGACTCGATACGAACCGGATTCCTCTCCGAGAAGAATTGCTTTTTTTATTTCGCCACACGGGTTTGGACACGCCGCGCGCGCGGCCAGTGTCATGGAAGCCATGGCCGAGATTGAATCGCCGATCCTATTTGATATTTTCACCACCGTGCCGGCCTGGTTTTTTAAGCATTCCAACACGTTCGACTTTCGCTATCATTCCCTGTTAACCGATATCGGGCTGATTCAAATGAATCCTTTTCAGGAGGACCTGCCTGCAACCGTTCAGCACCTGAAAAATTTTCTACCTTTTGATCAGGCGCAGATTGCTCCGCTGGCTGAGAAAATAAGGCACATGCAAAGCGAACTGGTAATTTGTGATATTGCCCCGATGGGTATTTTAATTGCCGGCCAAGCCGATGTGCCTTCGGTTCTAGTTGAAAATTTTACGTGGGATTGGATCTACCAGGGTTTTGAAGAAGCAGGCCTGCATGAATTCAATCAATATCTGCAGTCCATTTTTTCTAAGGCCACCTATCATATTCAAACCCAGCCCATATGCAACCCCGCAGCGGTGGACTTTAGCGCCGCACCGGCCAGTCGAAAAATTCAGACCCCGTCAGGCGAGGCCCGGCAAAAGCTGGGGCTAACCGAAAGCTGTAAGGTTATCATGATTACTGCCGGAGGCGTTCCAAAAAACTATGGTTTTATTGAAAAGTTAAAAAATCAAACCGCCACCCATTTTATCATACCGGGTGCCAGCAATTCTGTTGACATTCAGGATAATTTGATACTTTTGCCGGAAAACTCGGAATTCTTTCAGCCGGATTTAATCAATGCCTCCGATGCCGTCATCGGCAAAGTCGGGTACAGCACGATTGCAGAAGTTTACCAGGCCGGTATTCCTTTCGGATATACGGCCCGGGCCCAATATCGCGAATCTGAAGCGCTCGTTAATTTTATCGAAAACAAAATAAACGGTTTTTCCATCGGGCAATCAGAATTTAATAATGGAGATTGGATCCATCGGATAGCGGATCTTCTGGCACTGCCACGGGTTCAGAGAGACACCTCAAACGGTGCAGACCAAATTGCCGGTTTTATCGCTAATTTGTTGGGTTAATCGCCATAATCGTCTTGACGATAAAATGAAAAGAGGTATCAATCATGCCGGAATTATACATCCGTTTAGCCAGGCACTTGGAATATCTTATTATGGGATATCCCTACACCGATGAACTCATTGATCTTCTGGTGGAAATGTTTAACCCGACCGAAGCCCAGGTGGCCCTGGCAATACCCAATGATCTCGAACCGCTGGCGGTTGCCAGTCTTGAACATATCGCTGCCCGGGCGGAACTGCCTCTACCCGAGGTGGCCGCAGCATTAGAATCTATGGCCGCACGCAACATGCTGTTTACAGCTCCAACCCAAGACGGATCAACCGGATATGCTCTGCTTCAGGTGGGCTACGGCTTGCCTCAAACATTTTTTTGGGGCGGCAAGCAAGATGAGACAGCCAAACGCATGGCAAAGCTGGTGCTCAACTATTTTAAAGTTTCAACCACTCACAAAGTTTATGGCGGCGTACGAACAAAATCTTACAAATACACCCCTGCCAACCTGAGTATCGAGGTCCCCATGCAGGGCGTCATGCCCCATGAACAGATTGGCTCTATCGTTGATACGGCAACCCGGATCGCAGTGGCGCATTGCCCTTGCCGTATGTCGGCTAAGATTCTTGGCCGTACGGATTGCCCTCACAGTCTCGAAGTATGCATCAAATATGACGAACTGGCTGAGTTTGTTATCAACAAAGGGCTGGCCCGCGAAATCTCCGGCGATGAGGCGCATCATATCCTTGCAGCCAGCGAAAAAGAAGGATTGGTTCACATGGTGGACAATGCCCAGGGCCAAATTAAGCACACCTGTAATTGCTGCGGACATTATTGCTGGAACGTTGGTATTATCAGGCGTCGCAAAATACCGCGGGACCAGCTGATGGCCGTCTATTTTATCCGCGAAACCGAGCTGGCGGAATGTATCGGCTGCGGCGCCTGCGCCGATATTTGCCCGGTGGATGCTGTAAAAATGGTTGAAGATAAACCGCAGGTGGATCCGGATTGGTGCATCGGATGTGGCGTCTGCGCCGTTCAGTGCCCGGCAGGTGTTATATCCATAAGCCGCCGCCTTGAAAACCAGGCTCCGCAAGACTTTACCCAACTGCATCAACAGATAAAAGAAGAACGGGGGCTGTAATCCAGGTGTCAGGTTTCGGGTGTCAGGTGTCAGGAAGATCTAGTGGGCAAAGCATAGAAAGCAGATGACGGAAGATGGAGGCAAGACTTCCTATGTTTTCTGACATCTGTTATCTGACACCTGAAACCTGACACCCGAAACCTAATTACCCCGCCGAGCGCCCAAGCTTTCCAACTTCACCCAATCCTGCCGATTCTGTATCCTTGATATCTATTTGTGAAAAAAATTTCTCAAAAATCGGGAATCAGTTTCATAAGATCTAGAACGTAAAGGCTACATCTTTGTGAGCGATTGCGCTAAATGCCCATAATGGCTGAATCGCTCGATATAGTTTTAT
>JASFGM010000523.1:0-3473 GCA_050123755.1 Desulfobacterales bacterium | reverse complement strand
TGTTGCGAATCGTTTTTGCCATTCTTAACATGCTTACTCGGTTTTCTCCCGCAATAGCGGCAACAATACCCGGGTCTCAAAGGTTTGGGTGGCGGATTTGTTTGCCAATTCCAGTCGAATTGCAATGGCCTTTGGAGTGGCATAACCGAATTCATCCGAATCCGAGTCCCAGACATCGTATTCCAATCCTTCCGGGTCATAAAACTTAAACGCCAAGGATTTGACGTACTTAGACAATACCGGATCGCTGCCGTTTTCCTCAAAATCTGGATACGGGTAAAGGTTATCCGCGCGTTTTAGCGCCAGATGCCCATCATCTCTGGACTGAACGTAATATATGATTTCAGCAATTCCTTCTCGGGGGCTGTTTTCTAAGCCGACGTGGGCCCTGCTGGCAAATCTAATTTGTGCAAATCCCGTGCCACCGACATCTTCGGTGGTTGCGACAATACGGTACGGATCCGGCGGTTGATCGAGCTCCGGTGGCTTGTATATCGGCCGCTGAGCGATGTGGATCGATTCGAGGTCAAGTACCATGCGCTGCATACAATTTTTGGCCATTGCGTATAAATCCGCGTTTTCGTCTAAAACTTCCGTCGTTGAAAACACGGAATTAAACGATGCCAGAATGGTTGTCACCACGATTGCCAATATCGTGATCGCCACCAGAACTTCCATCAAGGTAAAGCCCGTGGCTGCCGCTTGCCGGCTTCTGGCTGATAAGGCGCATTTCCAATTCCATCTTCCCTGCCCATAGTTCGAGCAAGGCAATGCGGGCGGGCGGCGCTTCTGTGAGATAAAATCCGCAATCGATTCGGCTGAGCTCGTCGCAGGCCGCAATCCGCAATCCGCAATTGTGGAATTTATCTTTTGACTTCTGTTTTCTGACATCTGACCTCTGCCCTTGGCCTAATCTCTCTGGAACCTGTATGCTCTCAGGGTATAGACAAATTGGTTTTCATTAAGCGATACTGTGATATCGATCCGTTTCAGATCCTCGGCCACCTCACCCAATATCTCGGAAGTTACATCGGCGGTTGAGGCCTGCCAGCCATAGCCGGGGAATTGTTCCCCGAAATCGCCCGAATCTTCTGGAAATGCGCTTGAGGAAAGGGCCTCTATCTCAACCATCTTGCTCTGAGCCAGCATGGGAGCCTGGGTATAGAACCGGGCAGCGGTGTTCATGGCCAAACTCTGGGAATGCATACGATATACGCTGACCAATACGATGGACATAACGGCCAGGGCCACCATGACTTCGAGCAGGGTGAAACCGAATGAGCGTCCAAGAGCGTTGGAATTGACGTTGCGATATCGAGGTTTAAGAAAAGCCATTAACTGTGCACTATTTTATACATTTTTGTTTTGCATTATTATACAAAATTTAACACTCATTATACAATAGTTTAATTTTCAAAACTGGCGTATGTCTCATATATGGTGACTTCTGAAAGAAACGGCTCAATTAAAAAAGATACATATTGCGCATCATCTTGAAGATGAATTAGGAGTTTATCCGTATGGCCGGTCTTATAAAACATAATCTCCGCCACACCTGAATTTATTTTTCCACGGATTGGATATTCAATATCGGCTATTTTCAGATCGCCTGGAAGAGCGGCGGCATTCAGGGCGGCACTTTCACGGGTCTCGGCCGACATTGATTCATCGGTTTCCCAATACCGTTGGGTATCCAGATCGATATGCAGGGTAAAATTTTTTTGATTTCGGATGGCGGCCTCTTTTAAGGCCCGAACCTTGCCGATAATCCAGCGGGCGCTTTTTTTACCCTCGTCTAAAAAAAGGGTGTCGTGAAAGCGCGGAACGGTAAAAACAAGCATGATACCCAGCAGCGTTATGACCACAATCAGCTCCAGCAGCGTAAAACCGGTGCTTTGTCCGTTGTTCGTTGTCTGTTGTCGGTTGCAGAAAAAACGCTGAATGAGCCACTCCACCATGCGCTTACCATCAAAATAGTTTTTAGGATATTGTAAGATCAAAACATTTCCTAACAACGGACACCGGACGAGGAACAACGGACATTCTTTTTTATTGAATTTCCCAGTTGTTTATATCCTTATCATCCTCATCCTCTCCTCCGGGAACGCCATCGAGTCCATAGGAAATAATGTCAAAGTCCCCATGCACGCCCGGAGAAATGTATACAAATTCATTTCCCCAGGGGTCTTTGGGGACTCTATTTTTTTCAATATATCCGCCCTTGCGCCAGTTTTTCGGTGTAACACCGGTTTCAGGCATTTCGACTAAAGACTGAAGCCCCTGCTCGGTTGACGGATACACGCCATTGTCAAGTTTGTACATCTTTAAAGCGGTTTCCAGGGTGGCAATATCCATTTTCGCTTTTACGCGTTTTGCTTTCTCCGGTTCCCCCATTATCTTTGGCCCGATGTAAAGCGCCAGGATGCCCAGTATGATGACAACAACCATCAATTCGATAAGCGTGAAACCTCGGTGGTTACCTCTTATCCTTTGAATCATCTAATTTTACTCCTTCTGTGAAAATTTGTGCAGGTTATTTGATAAGCTGGTTCATTTCAAAGATCGGAAGGCAAATCGACAGCACGATAAAACCGACCATACAGCCCATTACCAAAATCATGACCGGCTCGAGATAGGATGTCAGTCTCAGGATGCTGGATTCAGCCTCTTTTTCGAAGACGTCTGCTATTTTATTGAGCATACCTTCCAATTGACCGCTTTGTTCCCCTACCTGAATCATTTGAATGGACAGTTGCGGAAATACGCGGCCTTCGTTTAAAGACGCCCACAGCGCCTGTCCTTTACCGACATCTTGAGCAGCGCTTTGTACGGCGTTGGAAATCAGCACATTGCCGGCGATATTTTTGACAATATCCAGCGCAATTAACATGGAGACACCGTTTTCAAGGAGAGAACCCAGTGTCCTGGTAAAACGGGCCACCGCCAGCTTTCTAGCTAAAATTCCAAAAACAGGTAAAGAAAGGATGGTTTTATCGTAAGCATAACGACCGTTTTCGGTTTTCTTCAGTCGCTGCAGGGTGATGGCGGCGGCAGCCAAAAGAATAAGGATAACCCACCAAAATGATTTGAAAAAATTGCTCAAAAAAATGAGCAAGCGGGTCGGCGCCGGCAGGACCTGGTTCATATCCATAAAAATAGCAGTGATGCTGGGCACAATATAAGTCAATAACACAAACAGGACCAGGGTGCCGATCACGCACATAAATATCGGATAGGCCAGGGCGGTCTGAATCCGATTGATTAAATCCTGCTGCTTTTCAGTAAGATCCGCCAGTCGCTCGAGAACAATTTCCAGCGTGCCGGAAGTTTCCCCGGCGCGGACCATGTTAATAAAAAGGGGTGGAAAAATTCTCGGATATTGGGATAAAGCCTGCGCAAAACTTTGGCCTTCAACGATGGCATCTTTAACCTGGGCCAATACCGTTTTTAATCGAGTGGATTTGGTTTGGGGC
>JASFGM010000522.1:0-3474 GCA_050123755.1 Desulfobacterales bacterium | reverse complement strand
TCTGAGAAATTTTTGGCTTTGTGTAAATTTGTCAATGCAGCCGGAATATCTTCTTCAATCCACATATTATGCGCACCAATAATGGTGTATATCTGGGATAATCTTCTTTTGTAGTCTTGAGTTATCGCCAGATCGATGATTGGATCAATCGCTTTCTTTGCTTCTATCCAATTCGTCACCTGTAGATAGTAGAGCCCAAGGGTTGTTCTGGCGTCAATTATCTTATTTTCTACAGTTCTCGTTTGGGGCAATTTTTCGAGACAGGATATTCGTTCCTGCGTATATGCGATGGCATCATTTAATGAGACTGCCTTTTCAGCTTTTTTTGCCACCTGTTTTGAATACTCGGCCCCCTTTTCATAATTCTCACTTATCTTAAAATGCTTGGCCATTACCTCGTAAAATTCATCAATATTTTCTTTGTATAGTGCTTCGATTGCCTTCCCGATCTTACCATGGAGTTTCTTCTTCTGTTTCGTTAAGATAGAGTTATACACAACTTCACGGGTGAGGGCATGTTTGAAGATATAAGTGGTTTCCGGATATATCCCTCTTTCATACAGAAGCTCGGTGTCCTTTAAAACAGATAGATGAGACAAAAGCGCCTTCTCTGAAATGCCTGCCAGCTTTTTTATCAGTTCATATTGAAATTCTCTTTCGATTGCCGATCCTATTTGAAGTAGTCTTTTTGCACCTTCAGCCAATGCGTCAACTCTGGCCATGATTACATCGTGGATCGTGGTCGGGATGGCCACATCCTGAATATCTTTAACCAGATGATATTTTTTATTTATTGCTTCAATTAACTTTAAATTCTTCAACGCCCTTATAAATTCCTCAATAAAAAAGGGCACGCCTTCGGCTTTATCCAGGATCAGGTTTTCCAGATCCATGTCGAGGTTATCGGAATCCAGAAGATGGTATACCATCGACAGACTTTCCCTGTTGGAAAGTCGGTTCAGATTCACCTGATTGTGATAGGATCGCCCGCCCCACATATGCACAAATTCAGGCCGGTAGGTAAATATCATGAAAACTCTCGCACCGGATATGCTGTCGATCAGATTCTTGTAATATTCCTCTGAGCTTTTATCTATCCAGTGAAGATCCTCGATAGCAATGATAAGGGGCCGAATCTCCGAACCTTTCAGGGTAATTCGTTTTACAGCTTCGATGATTCGATCTCTTTTGGCATCCGGGCTCATCGAGGTCATGGTGATACCGCTATCTTTGACCGCTAAGATCTCCAAAAGATAGGGTAGGGTAGATTGTTCATCTACTTTCAGTATGTCAAGGCCGGCTTTTATCTTCGCCTTTATAACAGAATCTTCTTCATCATCTAGAATATTAAAATTGGCCTTCAATATATCGATGACCGGGTGATAGGGTACATTTCTGCTATATGAAAGGCATTTCCCTTCCAAGAAGGTGATGTCTTCATTAGATATGATTTTTCTGAGTTCATATAAAAGCCTTGATTTGCCAACGCCCGCTTCAGCCATTATTGAAAAGACCTGCCCGATTCCTGCCTTAGATCGCTCGAAACCATCCAGAAGAAGCTCTAATTCCCTCTCCCTGCCGATAAAAGGTGTGAGACCACGCTCGGCACTAACGTCAAACCTTGTCCTTCTGCTGCTGGTTGCGATGACCCGATAGATTCGGACAGATTCTTTTTTGCCTTTGATCTGCCTTTCACCCAATGCCTCGAACCGAAAGAAACCCTCAGTGAGATTGAATGTATCCCCAGTAACATAGGTTGAGCCGGACTCAGCCAGAGTTTCTACCCGTGAGGCAATGTTCACAGTGTCACCGACAGCCTTAAAATCTACCCTTAAATCATTGCCCAGAGTCCCGACAACAACCGGTCCGGTGTGAATACCAATCCGCATTTTAAGCGGACGTAAATTTTCACCTTTTTTAACTTCGCTAAATTTTACCAACTCTCTGTGAATTGCCATTGCAGACCTGATTGCCCGCTGGGGTGCATCTTCCAAAGCGATTGGGGCCCCGAAAAGAGCCATGACACCGTCTCCAGTCATCTCATTCACTGTGCCTTCATATTCATGGACTTTATGTATAAGGATTTCGTAAACCTGATCCATGATCTCGTAAGCGTCCTCTGGGCCGAGCTTTTCGACAAGAGCGGTAAAGCCCGCCATGTCACAGAACATCACCGTGACCTGCTTGCGCTCACCCTCAATTCTGTCTTTGTGGGACAGAATTTTTTTAGTAAGGCCTTTGGGAAGATACTTTTGTATTTTAGTCAGTTTTTCATCAAAGGAGATCTGTTTGGGGACTTGTTTAAGAGGCAGGCTCAGCTTAGATCCGCATTCGTCGCAGAAATTATTTATAGCTTGGTTCTTCGTTCCGCATTGCGGGCAGGTGATTTCGAATTTATATCCACATTGGCCGCAAAATTTAGCCCCTTCACGATTCTCAAACTGACAGTTCGGGCAATTCATCTTAATGGCTTCCTATTTACAATTTACCTCTTTATAAGAGATAATAAACGGTCCGGGCGATTTGTGGTAATGCCATCGACCCCTGTCTTAATGAGTTTCTTCATATCCGATTTAGAATCAGGCGTCCAAACAACGACCTTAATATCTATAGCATGGGCTTTTTCGACTATCTTTGAAGTTATGTTTTTTTGATGGCCAATTGAATGATAATAATTCGTTATCCAGTATGTTCCACCTGCAGATTTTACGGCTTCCGGTATTGAATCATATTCATCAATATCTATTCCAGCCATCCAGGGAGAAGCACCGGACTTGTTTTTTTGGACAGTATCACGACCCTTTTTTGTGATGGTGACGTAACCTGTTGGCACTTCTGGCATAATTTTCTGAAAATACAATAATGTCTTCCAATCAAAAGAAATAACAGTCACCCTCTTGGCGATATTTTCATCTTTGATTATCTTTGCGACGGCGTTTGAAATTTCTTCAGGCGATTTTGTCTCTTCAGGCTTTAAAGGCGAAAACTTAAGTTCAATGAATAAATGCGTTTTGTCGCCTGTTCTCTTTACCAACTGGATTACATCGCGCAGGATCGGGATACGTTCCCCTTCTGCTGCTTTTTGATCCGGATACTTTTTAGCATATTTTGCCCAACGGTTCAGCTTCCCGACATCATAAGATTGAACTTCTGATAGTGTTAATTCTTTAATAAGATGTTTTTCTTTTATCCATTTTCCGTTAGTATCTCTGGTAATTGCGGGATTTAATCTGGAATCGTGGTAAACAACCGCTTCATTATCAGAGGTAAGATGGATATCCAATTCGATCGTATCCACGCCTAGTTCCATGGCCTTTTTAAATCCTGCCAAAGTATTTTCCGGCAACAGTCCTGCCGCCCCCCTGTGGCCAATGACATTTAGGTCGCCAGCTATAGCACTAATGGTTGTAATGAATAGGAAAATGAAGGCAAATATAAGGGATATTTTTCCGTCTAATCTGTTAATCTTCATAA
>JASFGM010000521.1:0-3479 GCA_050123755.1 Desulfobacterales bacterium | reverse complement strand
GATATATAACGCCGGCTTTCAAGTTTTCGATTGTTACCGGGGATTTATACTTTATGCGGGCGTTGTCTCTATTTTCAGGGTTTTCGTCCATGTTCCCGACACTGTGGAATAATAGTATTCGAAATCCTTTATATTTATGAATAATATCGGCATATTCGCAAAAAACTTGATCGCAAACAGGTATCAATCGAGTTGGTAGGTTGGCTGTGAAGAAAACAACAATGTTGTGGTAACCTCCGCCTGACAGTACGCTTCAAGCATCTGCGCTACACGGTCACGGGTGTCAATTGATCGGGCTTGACTGTCTTCCCCAAGGCCGTCTATATTCATGACGATAACCCGGGTGTCTTCTGCAATGCGGGTTTTATGGCCATTGCGCCAGTTCCAGCGCCGACACATCACCTCCTTTGATTCAGGTACTACATAAACCACTTCTCCCGGAACAGGCTGCTCTACAATATCAGGACTTCCCAGAGGGGAGAACGTCTCACTGCCATCCGCATAGCGAAGCTCCAGGCTGCCGCCGGCGCGCATAACATCGTCTCCGCCCACCGGGGTTGCATCCTGAATGGAGTTGATGTTCATAATGGCGACGACTTTATTGATAAAGGGAATCCTGGCACCCTGCTTTTGGACGCGCTTTAAAAGGGCACAATGGGCCGGCGGGAATTTATTCGGATTCGAACCAAATTGCCGATGGGCGTCATTCCAGGTCGTTGCCCGCGGATCTGCCTTTAGGTCGATCGGTTGTTGAGCTGCCTGTGCGATCGTGTCGTGGAGTAGCGCTTCAAGTTCGCGGGAGCGGCCCTGATTATCCATATTTCTGGCGATCACGATCCCGCGCCGGAAGGTGGGATATTCTTCAAATATCTTGGCTTGTATCCGAATTTCGGTCATGGATGTTCTGCTATTAAAGCTTTATTAAATTCGCTTTTCAGGTAGAAATTATTTTTAGGCACTAAAATCAACACCTCTCAGATTTCCGCGTTTTTCGTACCAGTCCATACTCATAAATATATTCCCGTCACGTTTAAATACGGGGAATGGAAATACCCTGACAAGTTGAAACTTAGATATTTTTTAGCATGAGGAGTTTTATGGAGGCAAGCATAAAAAAAAATGGAGATATCCAATAAATGGGCATCTCCATTTTTGGGTGTCATGCGGATTTCAACAGTTTCGGATCCCGCATCGTCTTTAGAATTTCAATACTGCTTTTATACCCCTTGTTAAGCCGGCACAAATCGATCGCCATTCCTGCGATCTGGGCCACCGCCTGGACAAAATTTACATCCGCCAATGTAAACTCCCAGGGCGTATCCGTGTAGACCCGCAGCGCTCCGATGACGTTATCGTGCACCTTAATCGGTACCGACAGGATAGAGGCGATACCTTCTTTTTTGGCTTCCTCAGGATACTGAAGTCTCGGATCATCTGAAACATCATAAATCGCAACCGGTCCTTCCTCGAGAGATTCGGCGATGGATTTTAAAGAACTAATCGGTCCTTTGTCGAGATAGTTCTGGCTGAGTCCGTACGAAGCCGCAATTTTGAGTTCATCTGTCTTACGGTTGATTAAAAACAGTGTGCAGCCCTTTACATCCAGAGCGGTTTTGACGCTTTCGACAGTCACCAGGACAACCTCCTCCGGATCCCTTATGGAGGAAATGGCACCGGTAATCTTTACCAGCGTTTCATAATTAATGATTTGTTTTTTCATGCGTTCCTCCTTTCTGTCTATTTTTCATCATTTTTTGGTTACCGTAAACAGCAAACCCATGTTGATTTCACAAAATGAAAGAGACCCAAAATTTGAGAAACACGCATCAACAGGCAAAGATGAATACAGAAGAGATTTGATAATGAGAGCGAACTGTAGGTGTGAGAATGAACTCCAAGCAAGCGTACTGATGGTATTTTAATATTTCGAAATGCATCTAAATGTCAAGAAAAATCCATCTTGGAAAACCCAATTCAAATATGAACTTTAGGTCGATTCTTTCTGACTGGCCTTTTTGAGGCGTTTGTTCAATGCCTGGCGCGATATTCCCAAACTCAGGGCGGCAATGGATTGATTGCCGTTGGATCTTTTCATGGCTTCATCAATCAACAATTGTTCGATTTGTTTGAGTGTGGGCAATTGATGCGAGAAGCGGATCGGTGTTCCCTTTTGGGGGCCTGAATCTGCCGGATCGGCTGTGGAGATCTGATTTTTTTTAGAGATGTGAGTCTTGAACAAGTCCATGGACAGCTTGGCGGATGTATGGCTGCTGACCGCATCAAAGATCATGGATTCAAGCTCCCGGATGTTGCCGGGGAAATGATAGGTTGATAGCAGTGTGATCAGTTCTAGCGGTGGTGTCGGTTTCTTTTTATCTAACGTTTTAGACGCTTTTTCCAAAAAATGCTCAACCAGAACCCCCAAATCCTCGCGTCTCCTGCGCAGCGGCGGTATGCGAATTTGATGATCACAAAGCCTGTAATACAGATCTTTGCGAAACTGTCCGGATGACTGCAGTGCATCAAGGTCTTGATTCGTGGCCACCACGATGCGAGCATCGGAACGTTTGGCGACATCAGATCCCAGGGGGAAAAATTCCCCCTCCTGTAAAAGACGCAAAAGCTTGACCTGGGAAGTCGTGCTCAGATCTCCGATTTCATCTAAGAAAAGCGTACCCCCGGCTGCCCGCTCGATTAGACCGCTGCGTGCTTCGCGGGCGTCCGTAAATGCGCCCTTTTTGTGGCCGAAAAGTGTATCCGCAAAAACATGATCGTCCAGGCCGGCCACGTTCACAGGCACGAAATCGCCCTCACGATTGCTTAAGGTGTGAACGGCTTTGGCGACCAATTCTTTGCCGACACCGGTTTCTCCGGTTATCGACACCGGCCGCGGGCTGTTGGCGATGGCCTCGATATATTGAAAAATGGACCGCATGCTGGTGCTGACCGTAATAATTTCTGAGAAGGCCTCAGGCTTTTGCAGTTCGTCGGACAATACATGGGCTTTGAGTAACTGATTTTCGCGCTGTAATTCGCGCAGTTCGACCGCCCGCTTGACGCCGCCAATCAGACGGCTTTTCTCAACCGGCTTGAGTATGTAGTCAAATGCGCCGTGTTGCATGCACTTTACGGCAGTATCCACATCGTTTGAGCCGGTAATAACGACAACCGGAATTTCAGGATAGTCAGTGGTTATCATCGGAAGCAGCTCTTCGCCGGATATATGCGGCATTCTCAAGTCCAGCAGCATGACTTCAATTTCCTGGCTGGAAAGCAGGGGCATGACATCACGGCTGTCATGACAGCGAATGAAGTTATTCATATTGGCCGAGCGCAGCGCCATTTCAAAGCTGGTTATGGCCTGGGCTTCATCATCCACCATCATGACGGGGAAATGCGGATAGGTTGATTCAGTCATTCTGGTTTCCCTTTCACGGTTTGATTTTCTGGGTCAACGGGCAGCATGATCTTTACAGTTG
>JASFGM010000520.1:0-3482 GCA_050123755.1 Desulfobacterales bacterium | reverse complement strand
CATACCGATGCGGCCCAATCCGTTGGCAAGATACCGGTGGATGTCAACAACCTGGGCGTGGATCTGCTGTCGATCGCCGGACACAAGGTGTATGCCCCTAAAGGTGTCGGTGCCCTTTTCATCCGGCAGGGATTGGCACCGGCCAAATTGATGCACGGTGCCGGCCAGGAAATGGCCGCACGGCCCGGGACCGAAAATGTGCTCGAAATCGTCGGCCTGGGGATGGCTTGTGAAATTGCCGGACGCGACCTGGAAAAAAACATGGCCCATATGCGGGCAATGCGCGACAGGCTTTTTGAGGGAATTAAAAAAGAATGTGATCAGGTGAAACTCAACGGGCATCCGCAAAAGCGACTGCCCAACACGCTGAGTATTTCATTTTTGGGTTTGGAGGCCAATCGCATTCTGGATGAGATTGGAGCCGAGGTGGCCGCTTCGGCCGGCGCCGCCTGCCATTCCGGCGCGGTCCAAATTTCCGACGTGCTCCAAGCCATGAATGTTCCCCTGGAGTGGGCCAAGGGCACCTTGAGGCTAACCACCGGGCGGATGACCACCGCTGCGGATATCGATAAAGCGGTTCAGGTTATCGGCGAGGCCGTTAAAAATTTAAGGACTGAGTGCTGAGGGTTGAGGACTGAGGACTCCTATCGATTCGTCATTCCCGCGCAGGCGGGAATCCAGGTGTCTTTTAACTGAACTCCCGCCTGCGCGGGAGTGACAATCACTTTGTAACTTATTTGTAGAACACAACAATAGAACCTATCTCAAAAATAGTGGCTAAGGGTTCAGGGCAAGACGTCCCATGAATTGAAAACGGAGCGTACACGCAGTACGTGAGTATTTCGATTCACGGGACAACGCCGCCCTGGGCACTTAGACGCATTTTTGAGATGGGTTCTAGTTTTTCTTTGGGGATATAAGGAACAGATTTACAAACTTCGGATCAAGTTCTTCCGGGGCCACCCGGCCGTATTCGCTTTCAATTTCGTTAAAGAGATCCGCAAAAGTTTGACCCAGCCGATCGGTAATTTCGTAATCTTTCAGACCGGTTTCGGCCGCCAGCCAATTTAAAAAGGCGGTCTTCATTTCAACAGGAATTTTTCTGCCGGCCTCGTCACCGGAATCCACCGGGCCCGGCAGCAATTTTTCAAAAAAAGGGTGAAACTGTTTAAGCGTCAAGGGCTTTAGCAAGGTCCTTTTTAAGCGGCAATACCGCCGGGCCCAGAGCGTAAGCAGGAGATTTTTGTAGGTCAGAAAGCCATAGCGGGAGGTCGAATCGACTTTGATGTCCATCAGCGCGAGCAAATCATCAACGCGGACAATCTGATTAAAAATCATTTCGGTATTGCGGATATCTTCAAGGGAAGCAAATTCCCGATATAACACGCCGGTTTTATAATTATCATAAAAAAGCGGCTTTTTAAGCAAAAGCCCGCCGACGATCCCCAGCCATTGTTCACCCCAGAAAGTCAGCCGCAGCCCGGCCCGGGCAAACCAGCACTTTGAAAGCCATTTTTCCGCTCGCCACTTCAGCTGGAGTGCACCGCCAAAACCGACCCGGAATATATCTTGAAGCGGATAGCGGGTAATCAGGGCGGCCCCCCGGGCAGGATCAGTGCTCTTATCTTTCAGCATTATTTCGAGGCCGATGCTGACATACCCGCTGGCCTTTTTGACAATTTCCTGCAGGACCTCGCGTTCACCGATGACCTTTTGGTCGGCGACGACGATCTGGTTGCACAGGTTGGCAAATTCTGTTTGAATTTGCTGCAACACATTCGGCGGTTCAACTTTCTGCAACGCCCGGGTGAAATGATTGTTCTCTTTCAATTCTCTTAAGGGAGCAACGGGTACCGGTAACGCTGAAATTTTTTCCAATGAGCCGGGAATAAATTTTTTGTCCTTTTTTTTGAGTTCCGCGGACTTGATGGGCTGATACAGGCCGACGGCCTCATCAAAGGGCAAAAAGCCCTTTTCCGCCAACCGCACGGATCGCCAGCGATAGCAATCTTCTTCGGTTTCGGCCGGTATGATATGGGAGGCCTCCAGCAAAATGCCCTGAAAAGCATGATGATCGTAAGAAGCCAGACTCTGGGTGATATGGTTCAGCAAAGCGCGCCGTTGGGCGTCATCTATTTTTTCGGATTCAGTTTCAGCGGGGATATCGATAAATTTGAAATAGTAGGTATTGTCCAGGGTAAAGTAATCGTCACCGAAATCGGAGGGGTCCTGGTCATGCTCCCGGATTCTGACTTCAATATTTCTAAACAGGTACAGCTCGACAAATTCTAATTTTTCCTCCAGAAACCACCTGAAGAAGCGCTTGGGGTCGGCCTCCAGCAACAAGCTCAGCCAGCGGGTAACCGCTTTCAGATCGAGGCGATCCTTTTGCCAGGTTTCCAGGTCGACAATGTGTTCCCACTGTTTGTTGGTGGCCAATGAAAGCAGCGGCAGGGAATCTTGAGACCCGATTTCCTTAACCAGTAAATAAAAATCCTGTTCGGGAAAAGAATGCACCAGCGCCGCCGGCTGGGGATCATCCAGGATTCGGTCAAGGGCTTTTTCGGGGGCCAGGGACAGGACCTTTCTTCGTTTTTCCTGAAGCTGGAGCACCCGCTGAAGGGTTTTTGAGTGTTTCGGTTTCTTGGCCATGGGTTTCGTTGATGCAGCTTTCTCTATCGGGTGAATATTAAGCTATAAAATCAGTTAACCGCAATTTGGTGCTAGCGTAAATCCAGGGTTGCGGGTTGCGGGTTGCGCGTTACGTGTTTTTCAGCTTTCAACCCGCAACGCGCAACGCGAAACACGGAACATCATATGGACCAACACTCCATATTCTATATTTCTTCAGCGGCTGCAACCGACTGTGAATTCCAAGGCGCAAACTTCAAAAGAAGCAGCATTCCGGGAATCGCGATCAGGGTGCAAAGGATAAAAAAATTTTCCCAACCGAAGTTTTTAGCCACTACGCCCGTCACCGAAGACGCCAGGGCCCTTGGAAGACCCATCAGGCTGGTCAGCAATGCATACTGGGTCGCCGTAAATTTTTTATTGGTAATGCTGGCCATAAAGGCCACGAAAGCAGCCGTACCCATTCCGCTGCTCAGGTTCTCAAAAGCAATGACCCCGGCTAACATTGAAATGTTATACCCGATCCGGGCCAAAACTGCAAAACCGGCGGTTGACAAAGCTTGCAAAATCCCAAAGATCCAGAGGCCCCGGCTGATGCCCAGTTTAAGTAACAGGAGTCCGCCTAAAGCTGCGCCCGCCAATGTTGCCGCGGTGCCGAAAAATTTGACGACCGTGCCGATCTCTGTCTTTGAAAATTCGATCTCCAGGAAAAATGGCGTCGTGATAGCGCTGGCCATGGTATCGCCTATTTTATATAGTAGAATAAACGCTAAAATCCAGATGGCCCCGCTGCGGCTGAAATAATCAACCATCGGATTGATCACCGCCTCCTTCATTGTCTGAGGTAAGCC
>JASFGM010000519.1:0-3484 GCA_050123755.1 Desulfobacterales bacterium | reverse complement strand
CACCCCTTTACCAAAAGAAAATCGATACCATTCAGGGATCTGGCCGAAGAGCAATTTATTATGAAAGAAAAAGGCTCCGGTACGCGCAAACTGGTGGAAGCGTTATTCCAGAAAGAAGATTGCACCCCCAACACGCTCATGGAAACCAGCAATTCGGAATTTATCAAACAGCTGGTGCAACGTGGGGAAGGGATCTCGCTCGTCGTGAAAGAGGCCGTAGCCGCAGAACTGAGTGAAAATAAACTGGCTACAATTACATTAACCGGTCCTAAGGTTTATCTGGATGTAAGCATTGCCTGCCTCAAAGATCAAATCCTGTCCCCGCCGGCCAATGCCTTTGTCGAGACACTTAGAAGACTCAAGTCAGAAGATATGCATCCGATGGGCATCGGTATGTTGATGACCAGAATCCTGGCTCAGCGAAGAAAATCGGAGGAATGAATTCCAATCAAGAAGGTAATTATGCAGGCATTTAAAAACGCCTTGTTATTCCTTTTCTTTGGTTATACGCGACAATTCTGTTAGAATCTTTTCTAAGTTTTCCAGTTCCCTTCCGTATTCAGCCCAATTCCCCCGGCGCAGGTAATCTTTGGCTTTATTATAGTGTTCCAGAGCCAACTCGCCTAGCTGCGTCATATCCTGATCCTGGGGGATGGATGGGGAGACCAATTTTTTCGATAATATTCGCTCATCCAATACGCTGCTTAAGGCCTTATCAAGATTATTCTCCATAATTAAGCGATTGCTAAAAGCGACGATAACCCTTTTTAATTCCGGTAAGGCAGCCGTCAATGATTGGCCCTTTTTTGAAGAAACCGAGCCGGCGCCTTTGCGGGATTTTCCAAAACCTTTTTGTTGAGATCCGCCGGCTGAAGGCGCTTCGCTTTCTTCCTGTTTGGCCTCCAGGTAAACCGGCTCAACATAGATAAAGGTATCACCGAGGGGAATGGCTAAAAGATTGCCCCGGATGACCCGGGAGCCTCTTTGACCCCATAAGCTCAACTCCCGTGAGATTTCCGTTTGCTGATCCACCCGGGCTTCAATCTGCATCGGCCCGTAGACCAGTTTTTCCTTGGGCAGCTTGTAGACCAACAGATTCCCGTAGTCGGGCAGATCACTTCTGGCTGCGAGCCAGCCAATCATATTATCCTTGGCGGCAGGGGTGAAAGGCAGCATCAGAAGAAATTCCTCTTTATCCCCTTCGGGCAGTTTGATAATGATATAGTAAGGCTCCATTTCCTGCCGGCTATCACCATACAGCTCATCCGGAATTTGCCAGAGGTCTTCCTGGTTATAGAATACCTGGACATCTTCCATATGATATTTCGTGTATGTTCCCACCTGGATTTTAAAGAGGTCCTTGGGGTAGCGGATGTGCTTTTTCAAATCATCAGGCATTTCATTGAAAGGCTTAAACAGGTCCGGGAATATGCTCGCATAGGTTTTAACAATAGGATCTTTGTCATCAATAATGTAAAAAGCGACATCTCCATTATAGGCATCGATGGTTACCTTGACGGAATTACGGATGTAGTTTAGTGCTTTATTTCTGAAATGGCCGGAAGATCGGCGGGAATAGGGATACATATCGGAGGTCGTGTAAGCGTCTTGAATCCAATAGAGCTTGCCCTCCGAGACCACCAGGTACGGATCGCCGTCATAATCAAGAAATGGCGCGATCAAATACGAGCGCCTGCTAATCCGGCGTTTATACAGGATCCGGCTCTCCGGGCCTAAATACGTGGTGAACAGAATTTGGGGATCCAAAAATTCTATGGCATATAAAAGCCTTCTGAAAAACGACTTGATCGGGACCCCGCCGCTTCCCTGATAGATGGTATAGACATTCTTGTCACCCTTGGGGTAATCGAATTCCTCGGTCTTCGTCTTTGCAAGAACATACTCAACCGTTTGTTCTCCATAATAGATCTCGGGGCGCTCTATCTTCAGATCCGGCACAAAGGAAGGCGGCAGGTCTTTGACGAAGAGGCGCGGCAGTCCTTCGCTGGTGACTTCATTGACCGGACTTGCGGCCAATCCGTAGCCATGGGTATAGATCAGATGCCTGTTGACCCAGGTGTTTGCCTGGGGCGGGAGTTGATCTACGACCAGCTCCCGGGCAGCCAGCATAACCTGCCGATACCGGTTATCGATGAGGTAGCGATCAACGTCTACATTGTTAAAATTGTAATAAAGCCGTATGGTTTGAATCTGCCTGTAGGTTTGAAGTAAAGGACGCTCATCCCAGATTCTGATATTTTGAATCGTTGCATCGTGCCGTTTGATGTCCTCTGCATTTAGTTTGTCATTAACCTCAAAATCGACGACTTTGATCTTATTGAGATTATAGGCCTTACGGGTAAAATCAATATTGTAAGCGATATAAGGTGATTCTTTGGCCAATTCATTGGGCTTAACCACAAATTTTTGTACCAAAATGGGGAGCAGGGTCCCAAACACGACCGCTGCCCCTATCCAGATTGCACCGCTGAACAAGAGGAACTTCAGTCTGAACTTAAAGGCGTTCAGAAAGACAACCACCGCAAATCCCAGAGAGACAATGATCAAAAACCGATAGGCCCAGACCTTGATGTGGACATCGGTATAGCTGGCACCGAAAGCAGGTCCCTGGGTCGAATACAAAAGTTCATATATTTTTAGATGAAAACCCCAGGCCAAAAGCATAACAATGATTCCGCCCAAGAAAATAAGATGCTGCTTGGCTTTGGGTGCAACCGATATTTTAGGAAGAGAGGGCGGAGCACCCTGCGTTTGACTGAATTCTCCCTCTATTTGAAGGGCGCCATTTTTCAGATACCAGCCCGCAGTAACCAGACCCGATAAAACAAAAAGAACGATTAGGCCGTTGCGGACGAACGCGTACAAGGGAAGAGAAAACAGATAAAAGCCGATGTCCCTGTTATAAATAGGATCCGTGCTGCCAAAAGGTTGCTGATACAGATAACGCAGGAGCAAATGCCAATGGTATGCGCCTTTTGAGGCAATATAAAAGCAAAGAATCAGAATTGAAGCGATCAGGAGTGAATTTAAAGGCCTGCCTGAAAGGCCGAGTTGGGCGACATAATCGTCGGCAGCTTTAATGCCCAGGCCTGCCCGGCCTGGATTTAACCGACTGGCAACGTAAAGGTTCAGGCTTATGATCAAAATTAAAAGCAACCCTATCATGAAACCAAATCCGAATTTGCTCAAAAGCATGGTCCAGAAGACAGGCGAAAAACCCAGATTCTCAAACCACAGCCAGTCGGGATAGATTGAAACTCCAGACCACAGCAATAAAACAACAATAAGCCCGCACCCGATAAGAATTAATTTCTTATTCATATCATTTTCCCCCCCAGGGTAAGATTAGTGAACCTCTCAAATGTTTCCGGCCCCAAAAAACCGCAAACAAAGGTTGCAGGAGCGTAACAGTTTTCTCGGCGGAAAGGAAGCAGAAAGTGTTATAAAAAATTTAAGCGATATT
>JASFGM010000518.1:0-3491 GCA_050123755.1 Desulfobacterales bacterium | reverse complement strand
ACCCTATCTGACTTCTGTTTTCTGTCCTCTGTATTCTGTTTTCTAAAAAATGAACATTTTTATGATAAAAATTGCCATATCACCGGCCTCTCCAACCTCATCATCAGTAGAATTGATCCTAAGGTCCTGAAAGATCAAAACCCTCCAATATTAAAATACTATACATTCCAATGCGTTAGGCGGCTTATCGGGCGCCCTCAAAATTAATGCTTTAAAGCGCATGATTATGAAACCAATGGTACTGTTTTTGCATCTATACATGTAGAAGTGTTGTAAGGGTCGGCGCTGATACTTCGACAGTAGGGAGGTTAACGTACTGCCGCAAAAAGATATATAATGCCCGAAAAATACAGAAAATCGTAGCATTTTGACGTTTAGCGGTGATTTTTAGGATTCATCAAATTAAGCAAAAATAAGCTGTTCATTTGAAAATCAGCTCAAAATAAAAATGGCGCTGCCAGAAATTTATACAGCCGAACGTCAAAAAATCGTTAAATTTTTACCATTTATCGTTCGCAAACATGACGACGCCAATCCATCCGGCACCGCTGCTGGTTTTCTCAAAGATCCGGATGGCCTGAAAAGCAGGCGAAACAGATAAAAATCTTCAGAAACTGCTATTTTAAGCCGCTATCTGGAGATAGAAAGATTCTTTGATCAATAATTAACCCACAATTGCAAGGGGAGGAAAAATGCCTAAAAAATCAATCGCCCTTCACCAGCACCTGACGGCCGTCAAAGACGGCAAGCTGCGATTTGAAAATGCCTTCCAGGGGGTGTCCCGTATGATTCTGGAAAGCGAAATTGAGAAGGTGGTGGTGAACGGTAAGACAACCTATGATTTTAAAATCTTCCGCAACGGTTCCAAACACATCATCGGAATGTATAATGAGATCAACAGTTTCGTTTCCTACGTGAAAGATGCGGCCGAGAACGGTTCTTCCAAGGAAATGGCCTTTGTGCTCGTCGGCGAACCGGGCAATGGCAAAACGTTTTTTGTGGAATTTCTGGCCGGCAAATATCGCAGCTTTCTGGCCCAGGAAAAAAACCGCAAGTTTACGTTTAAATTCCTGAATCTGGACAAGACCGGTAATTACGGCAAAATTTCTACAGTCGAGTCGCAAACCTATGAAGACCCCATGATCCTGGCGATGAATTTGTTTGATGATTCGGATGAAAATAAGAAATTTTTGGCCAAACAGATCGGCTTTTCCGATAAAGATATTGAAAAACTGTATGAAGATTACCGGCCTTTAGGCGCCTGCAGCGGCTATATCTGGAATGATATCCGCAATTATTGTGACGGAAATGTGGATGAAATGTTGAAATTCGTCGAGATCACACCCGTGCCCCTGACGGAAAGTTTGGGCACGGTCACCGGAAAATATCCGGCCAAAGATAAAATCACCTCCTCGGCCGTAGATCTGCTGGGCGAAGAGTCCATCCAGCGCTTGCTGCATATCACCGACACCAACAATCCGTACCGTTTCGATTTGCGCCGCGGCGCACTGGCCCGCGTCGCCGGTGGCGGGATTCATTTTAGCGACGAGATATATAAAAACAAAAAGGATCTGGTCCAGGTTTATCTGGGTGTCATTCAAAACCGCAACATCGAGATTGACGGCTTCAAGTGGCCCATTGATACGTTGATTGTGGCCACCAGCAACAACTCCGAATTTCACCGCTTTCTGTCGGAAAAAGAAGAGGCGCCTATCGTCGACCGCTGCCGGATCTGTTATGTGTCCCACAACACCAACTACAAACTCCAGAAACAGCTGACCGGCTATGCCATCGGAAGTGAGACCCGCACCACCCTGACCCGCGAAGATCTGCACCAGGATCCCAATCTGAATTACGCCGCTTCGGTTGCGTCCGTTTTAAGCCGCCTGCCGCGCTCCGAAAAACTGACACCGGTGGAAACCATGAAACTCGCCGCCGGGGAAGTCGCCGGCGAAAAAAGCATTAAAACGCTGGCAGAAGTCATCGACACCCTCAACCAGGATCCGGAAATCATCAACCGCTTCGGCCAGAAGGGCCTGGGACAGCGAAATCTGGGTAGAGCCATTCAGCTGATGATTGAAAGCTCTGAAACCAATGAAGGCCAGTGCATGTTCGCCTATGATATTTTCAAAGCGCTGGAACGTATTATTCTGGATTATGTTACCGAAGCCAATGATCGGGCCAAATACCTTGAAGATCTCAAAACCGGCAAAGGATTGTATCGCGAACGAATTATGACCGAGATGTTCAATGCCTATATGGATGAACCCTACGCCATTCGCAAGGACGTCATGAACTATGTGAACATGATCATCGGAATCGATGCCGAAAATCTGGGCCCCGACAAAATGTGGAAATACAAAGACCCGCAAAACGGGGAGCTGAGGGCCTTGAAAATCGATGAACGCTATATCAACAGTGTGGAAGAACGGCTGGGGCTTAAAACCGAAGAACAGCGGGAGTCCTTTCGAACTTCGATCCGTAAAATCTATGGCCAGAAGATTTCGGTCGATCCGGATTATGATTTTATGGACAACCTGGAGCTGGTAAAAGCCGTCACCGACGTGCGCCTCAAATCCGATATTGCCGGTGCCGGCAGCCTGATCGGTGCCCTGGCCAACCGTACCAATGAGGAAAACCAGAAGCTGTACGATCGCATGATCGAAACCATGCTCAATAAACTGGGCTACTGCCGCACCTGCGCGCAGAAGACCATCGAGTACTTCTGTACCCAGGAAGACGAAAAGTAGAGAGAATTCGGATTGCGGATTGCGGAATTCGGAAAAAATTGCAGGGGGCATGGTAAATGGCGTGGAGAGTACAAAAGTTATTGCCTCAGACGCGATGCCTTTTGCCTGATGCCTGATGCCTAACGCCCGGGGTAATCATGAACCCAAAATTCGTTGAACTTTATGAACGCCTGAAAAAAAAAGGCCTGACGCCTGAGCAGGAGCGCAAGATTCTTGCCGAGCTGGAAGCAGCCGACACCCACGGCATTCCCGATGCGGACAAGGCCGGATCCACAAAATCATTCCGTAAATTCCAGAATATTTACAATTATGATGACCTTTCCTTTTTGCAGGGAATCACCGCCTTGCAAAGTACCCACAACACCAGTCTGCGATCGATCGATGAACTGCTCGAACGGGACAAGCAACGCGAAGAAGACGGGTTCCCGCGCAAAATAAACGTGGGCCGTTTAATCAAGCCGGGCAAAGCCGGTAAAGACAAGGTCGTTGTTGTTCCCTCTACCGTAGAAGAAAAATTTATCCATGACCCCTCTTTTCAAACTTCCGAAGAAGAACCCTATGGGGGCTCAGGCGATGGAGAAGAAGGCGATGTGATCGGCGAGCAGCCCATCCATTCCCCCGATGTTGACGGTGGAACCGGTCCGGGACAGGGGGAAGGCGCTCAGCACGAAATGGAATCAAATGCCTATGATCTTGGCAGAATTCTAACCGAAAAATTTCAACTGCCGAATCTGAAGGATA
>JASFGM010000517.1:0-3492 GCA_050123755.1 Desulfobacterales bacterium | reverse complement strand
TCGACAAACTAAATTTACAACCCGGCTTGAAAAATTTACGCGGCTAAGGCAAAAACGCCTGCACTAAAGTTTTTATCGCCGGAATTTTGTAAGGTTGGCTTCAATGCGTTTCATGCTTTTGTCAGGGCGCTATTCCTCTTTCGGGTGGCATTGAATGCAGCTGGTTGGGCCGGGGACCGTCAAGGTTTCTTTCAACTCTTTAAATGAAGTCTCCAATTTTATGTTTTGGATTTTTATTTCCTTATGACATCCAATACACAACTGGTGATAGCCGGTCTTGTAATACCTTATTGCTTGATCCGGATTTGATCTGCCTTTTGCGGTCCTGGTCGGTGAAACCGTCACATCATGACAGTCTGTAGTGGCGCACCCCTTTATTAGATCGGTTCCTTGCCATTTATGATGGCAGGTTCTGCAATCAACGCTGGCAAAGTGAGTGGAATGCGGGAATTCAACCGGAGATCGCTTTGGTTCCACCGATTCCGGCGGTTCAAGCACGATAACCCCCATGGGAACCACCATCTCATCTTCGGTTTCCTGCCCCACAACCATCGTAATACTTCCAAAAACCAAAATAAAACTCAAGCACAAGCATAAAAGACCGATTTTCTGCATTCTCATCTCCCTGTAGCGAACTCAATTAATTTCTATAATTTCCAGTGATGGATCGTCAAGGCCTTCCAGAACCTGATGACGAATTGAAAGGAAATTAATGCGCTATAAATAAAAAAATTTCAACCCTAAATCTAAACTTTTGCAAAAATTTCGAAAAAATTGACAATTTAGAGGTAAATGCGGTATAAAATATAAGAAATCATTAGAAATTCTTGCCATAATCACAATAGGCGCATATTGAACACAACCCTAAAAGCTTATCCATTTCAAATACAACCAGATATGCGCTTTTTTTATAATTATTTATCTTGGAGGGTTAATGGGAAATCCAACCCATGCTGAATTGGTAAAACGCATCAAGACACTGGAAAAACAGATTGCCGCCCATTCTGACAAGGCGGCATCGAGAAAATCGGCTTCTGCTTTCCGAACCTTTACCGATCAATCCCCTAACATGATTTTTATTAACAAGGGGGGCCGCGTCGTTTATGTCAACAAAAGGTGTGTTGAGCAAATGGGCTACAGCCGGAAGGAGTTTTATGCCCCGGATTTTGATTTTATGACTCTGATTGCCCCGGAATCAGTTGATTTGATCCGATCTAACTTAAAACGCCATATGAAGGGAGAAGAGGTCGAGCCCTACGAGTATTCCATTATCAACAAACAGGGCGAAAAAATTGAAGCCATCATTACAACCAAGCTCATTCGCTATGATCGTGAAAAGGCGATTCTCGGTATTATCACGGATATCACCGCACGCAAACGAACAGAAGATGAACTGCAATATCGACTCAAATTCCAGCATCTCATTACGATGGTTTCCAGCCAGTTTATCAACCTGTATCCCGATCAAATTGATGATGAAATTAATCATACCCTTCAACAAATCGGAGAATTTGCCGATGCGGATCGCAGCTATGTTTTTCAATTTTCTGAAGATCAAAAATCCGTATCCTGCACCCATGAATGGTGCGCAGAGGGAATCGAGCCGATCATCGAGCGTATCGAAAATGCACCGGTGGAAACGTATCCCTGGGGTATGAAAAAAATCCTGCGCGGAGATATGGTTTTAATCCCTCGCGTTTCCGACCTACCTCCTGAGGCCATCGATGAAAAGCATGAATTTGAGCGACTGGGTGTTCAATCGATATTGGCCGTGCCCATGGCCCCAGGTGGCAGGGTGATGGGATTTATCGGGCTGACCTCAATTAGAGAAGAAAAAATGTGGACGGAAGACAGCAGTTCTCTTCTGAAGATCGTGGGCCAGGTGTTCGCCAATGCATTGGAAAACAAAAAAAACCGGCAGATCTTAGAGGAAAACGAGGAACGCCGGCGGACCGTTTTTGAAACCTTTCCGGATCCGGTCACCATTATCCAGGCAGAAGACGGGCGCTGCGTGGACGTCAATCGTGCCTTCACGCGCCTGACAGGCTGGACACGCAATGAGACTGTTGGAAAAATCGCTGCCGATCTTGATATTTGGTATAACCCTGAAACGCGTGAAAAACTGACGGCGGGGATTGCCCAACATGGTGGAATCGAAAATCTGGAAGCCAAATTTCGGCTTAAAGACGGAAGCGTGATAACTGCTTTAATGTCGGCCGTTCTGATAAAGCTCAGAGATAAGGCGCATATCCTCACCATTACCAGAGACATCAGCGAATTAAAATCCGCACAGGAGGAGCGCGAACAATTAAAGACCCAACTGATCCAGGCCCAAAAGATGGAGGCCATTGGCACATTAGCCGGTGGCATTGCCCATGATTTTAACAACATTCTTGGCGCGATCATCGGTTACGCTGAGATGGCCCTTTACGATACCCAAAAAGATTCCATGGAGCACTACAACATAGACCAGGTGCTCAAAGCCGGACATCGAGCAAAAGATTTGGTAAAACAGATACTTGCCTTTAGCCGCAAAAGCGAACAGGATAAAAGCGTAATCTCATCAACACCCATCATCAAGGAAGTATTAAAGCTGTTGCGGGCTTCGTTGCCGACTACCATTGAGATCAAACAAAATATCGAAGCGAACGTGGATCCTATTTTTGCTGATCCGACCCAGATCCATCAGGTCATAATGAATCTTTGCACCAACTCGGCGCATGCGATGGAAGATACCGGCGGCATCCTGCAAGTCAGTTTAGGCAATTTTGAATTAACCGCCCAGCAAGCCTCACAATATCCGGAACTCAATCCCGGGCCTTACGTAAAGCTCAGCATAAGTGATACCGGCCACGGCATGGACCCGGTCACCCTGGACCGCATATTTGATCCCTACTTCACCACCAAAGCGCAGGACAAGGGGACCGGCATGGGCCTGGCTGTTGTTCATGGCATTGTCAAGGGACACGGCGGTGGTATCCATGTCCAGAGCACCCCCGCTGAGGGAACGCGTTTTGATATTCTTTTTCCAATTATGAAAAAGCAGATCATATCGGAAACCGAGGAATTAAAAACACTTCCAACCGGCAACGAACGCATTCTATTCATCGATGATGAGGATATCCTCATCGACCTGGGGAAGAATATGCTCAAAAAGCTGGGCTATCGCGTGGAGATTCTAACCCAGCCGGTCGAGGCCCTCGAAGTCTTCAAGGCCCAGCCGGACAAATTTGATCTGGTGATTTCGGATATGACAATGCCCAACATGACCGGTGACACCCTGGCAATGGAATTGATGAAAATCCGCCCTGATTTACCTGTCATTATTTGCACCGGCTACAGCGAAAGAATGGATGACCAGCGGGCCCAAGAATTGGGCATCAAAGGGCTCATAATGAAGCCATTTACAATTCGAAGCCTATCGAAAACGGTAAGAAATGCGCTGGACCAAAACGGTTGATTTCAAATCAACCGTTTTGATGGTAAGGAAAT
>JASFGM010000516.1:0-3493 GCA_050123755.1 Desulfobacterales bacterium | reverse complement strand
GTGGCGGTGGTGGGTGCTTTATCGATGCGGTCAGTCACCGAATGTCGAAACAATGGATCTGGCTTTTGGTGCTGCTGGGCATCGGGGTGGCCTTTAGCTGCCGGCCCAAGGCAAATCGATTTTAGAATGCGGATTGAAGAAAAAGGATTAATGTTTTTGTTTTTTGGGGTGGAACTGGCACATAGTTTGCAGAATTACAGACGCTTAAAGGTCAATTAAAAATTTTTACGAAATACGAATAAAAAAATTTGAATTGAAAAGTAATATACTTTAAAAGTATTTGATATTAAAAGAAATATAGATCGGAGCGTGAAAAATGCAACAAATCGATCGGATTTTTCGAAAGAATGAAAATTTTGTATTTCGCCAAATAGATGACGAAACTATTTTAGTGCCTATTAAAAACAGTGTGGGTGACATGGGCTCTATTTATAATCTCAATGAAGTTGGGGCTTATGTTTGGGAGCATCTTGATGGTCAGAAAACATTGTTCGATATTAAGAGTATGATTGTGGAAGAGTTTCAGGTAACACCTGAGAAAGCGGAAGATGATCTGCTGGTTTTTCTGAGCGAGCTAGAGGAGATCGAAGCCATATTAGAAAGGTCTAAAGTGAACTAATTCGCTAAAGATCGGTAGCGGAAAAGTGTCTAAAGTTATTCGTAGATCTGGTCGAATATTAATTTATTATTCGATCCGAATAGGCTAAAATTAAAATTATTACCAAAAAAATTTTACCATTTATAATTAATCAAGGCAGGTGATAGCGATGGAAATTAAAAAAAGGAAAAAATATGTAAAACCGAAAGTAACCAGAATAAAATTGGATGCCAAATGTGCCGTTCTTGGAGGTTGTAAAATAGCAGGCGAAGAGGGTCCGATGACGACTGGTTGCGGCAGTCCCTTAGCGTGCGCTACTCACGCGTCCTGATAGTGAAAGTTATCTGGTGGCCTTTGAAATTTCTCCCGAAAAAATGATTGAAAATACCCAATTTACAATCGGTGGCATCACCATTTCTGTTGAAGGTGATTTCGAGCTGACTGCTTCGGAAATCCCTTCTGCCTATCGGCCATTTATAGACGACGGTAAAACGGATATCACGCTCCGTTTGCATGAAAAAATTCTTGTGCCCACAGTCGGGGAAAAAATTTTTGAGAGCCCGCCGATCTGGTCTCTTTACCGCCATAATGGAACCTCCATCTTAAGAATCTTTGAAAAAATGCCCGGCTATGGGCGAACCCTTGTTCTGCCTCAAGATATTGAAAATGCGGACCTTTACTTTGAGGACTCGACCGGAAAATATTATAATCCTTTTTTGGGCCCTACCATGGAGCTTTTAATGGTGAACTACCTTGCGCAGGGCAGGGGGGTCATCATCCACGGCTGCGGCATCAAACAGGATGATCGTGGCCTTCTTTTTGTGGGCGAGTCCGGTGCCGGCAAAACCACCATGGCAAGAATTTGGAGCCGGGAATCTGATGCAGAGGTGTTAAGTGACGATCGGACCCTGGTACGCAAAAAAGACGATCATTTTGTGATGTACGGCACACCCTGGCATGGCGAAGGCAAATTCGGTTCCCCGGGCAGTGTCAAACTGGATCAAATATTTTTTATCAACCACGCCAAAGAAAACTCGATTTTAAAAAGCAATAATAGCCATTCGGTGGCACAGTTTCTACAATGCGCCTTTCCGCCCTTTTGGGATGCCGTCGGGATGGAATATTCTATGGATGTTTTTAGCGAATTGGCTGCTACAATACCCTGTCGGATGCTGTCTTTTAAGCCGGATAGCAGCATTATCGAGTTTGTTGATAAATTATTATAATTGGCCACAGACCCACACGGACTCACACAGACTATGTAAAAATATAAATAGTAGGGCGGGCCTCAGCCCGCCCTTTGAGGTCGGCACAGAGGCCGACCCTACATTAGGAAACTGTGTGGGTCTGTGGCTAATAAAAAGTCGGCGTAATTTGCATGAATCCCACGCCCGCCATCGCGAGCCGCTCAGGCGAGGCGGACGGGTGCGGCTAAAATAATAAAATGAAAACGCCTTCCATCGAATACCAAATACTGCTGGCAGCAAGTCGCATCGAACCCTGTCAGGAGCAGCGGCAAAAGCTGCAGGGCTTAATAACAAATCATTTTGATCAGGATCAGCTTGTCGAAATGGCGGTTCGGGAGGGCGTGGCCGGTCTTCTTTATAAAAACCTAAAAAAAACCGGGATGCTCAGGTACCTAAGGCACCAGCATATCGGGCATTTAAAGTCCGTTTATTATCTTACCGTACGTTTTAACCTGAAGTTGATCTACGATTTAAAAGAAGTCCTCGAGCAATTGAACCAAAAGAATATCAAAGTGGTGCTGTTGCAGGGGATGCATCTCTTACAGCAAATTTACAAAGATATCGGTTTAAGGCCTCTGACGGACATCGATCTATGGGTTTTGCCTGAAACCCGCAAGGCTGTTGGTAGGGTGCTAATCGAGCTGGGTTTTGAAAAAGACCGACTCTATCCGAATATCTTCAAAAAAGCCTCAACGATTATTGATCTAAATACTCATATTTTTTGGGCAGACCGCATCCAAAGTCGGCAAACACTTTTCAACGAAAAACAGGAGACGCTTTTTCAACATTGCCGAACCATCGACTTTGAAGGACAAGAAGCTTACAGTCTCGGTCGGATAGATCAGATCATATATTTAAGTTTGCATACGATCAAACATTATGCCGATCGATTGATCTGGCTTGTGGACCTTAAAAACCTGCTTCAGGATTGGCAGGCGTCTGATTGGAAACTGGTTCGCACGCGCTGCAAAGAGCTGGGACAGGAAAACGCAGTCGATTACATCATGTTTTTGCTCACACAGTTATTTGACTTCCGGGAGCCTATCGCTGATCAGGATAGTATAGATTGTAACCGACTGAATCAATTAGAAAAAATGATTCTGAGAAATCGTTTAAACGGGAAACCATTACCGGCCTGGTCACCGATGTTTCTGTTTACGTCCGGGAAGAATTTTTCTAAAAAAGCAGCGTTTATTTTTGAAAGTTTGTTTCCAAGACCGGAGATCCTCAGGCAGGTATTTGCAAATACCTCCAATCTTAAAGTGTGGCAGCTATATTTGAAAAGGGCATTACAATTGGTGGGTCACGTCAAACTATAATGAGGCTTTCACCGCCCACTTCGCTTGAGACGCAAAGGTCGCAGAGGGATTATATCTTTTGATTTATCGTTGAGAGGACGACAAATCAAAAACTCTGCGTACTCTGCGTCTCTGCGGTGAAAAAAGATCAGAAAAAATCAATTTTGAAGGGCGAATTCGACTCTGCGATTTAGAGCCCGACCGGATTCATCTTCGTTTGAGGCCCTGCTAATCCCAAACCCATATCCCACCGGAAGCAGCCTGTCTTTTTCGACTCCTTTTAGTACAAAATAATTCTTAACTGTCCGGGCGCGCTTTTCAGACAGCGTTCGATTATACTCGGCCGATCC
>JASFGM010000515.1:0-3499 GCA_050123755.1 Desulfobacterales bacterium | reverse complement strand
CGCAAGACTGTATCTGTTGCAGACTTTGTGAGTTTCGCTGCCCGGATTTTGCAATAGAGATTGAAACCCAAAAATAGGCATTTCATATGAGTGAAAACGTAAAATTTGTCCAAGGAAACGAGGCCTGTGCTGAAGCGGCCCTCTACGCCGGGCTCAATTTTTATGCCGGCTATCCGATTACACCGTCGTCCGAAATTACCGAATATCTCGCCTACCGCCTACCGCAAATTGGCGGGAAGTTTATGCAGATGGAAGATGAAATTGCATCGCTGTGTGCCGTCATTGGCGCCTCATTAACCGGCTGTAAAGTTATGACGGCCACCAGCGGGCCGGGTTTTTCATTGATGCAGGAAGCCCTGGGCTATGCGATTATGGCGGAAATTCCATGTGTCATTGTCGATGTGCAACGGGGCGGACCGTCCACCGGCCTTCCCACCCATGGCAGTCAGGGCGACATCAATCAGGCCCGTTGGGGAACCCACGGCGATCATGCCATCATAGCGCTTACGGCTTCAAACCACCAGGATGTGTTTTCAATTACCGTGGAAGCATTTAATTTAGCCGAAATTTACCGAACGCCGGTTATCTTGCTGTTCGATGAAGTTGTTGCCCATATGCGCGAGCGGCTCGTGATTCCGGAATCCGGTGAAATAGCACTGGTCGAACGACTGGAAACATCCGTCAAAGAAGGCGTTGATTATCATCCCTACTTACCGCGGGAAGATGGTCGACTGCCCATGTCTGATTTCGGCGGCGTTCACCGCTTCAATGTCACCGGATTGGTCCATGACATGTGGGGCTTTCCATCCAGCGAGCCCAACGTTGTCCATGGTTTGTTGCGTCATCTGGTCGATAAAATTGAAAACCGGGCCCATAAGCTCGCTCATTTTCGGGAATATTACACGCAAGATGCCGAGCATTTGTTGCTGTCTTACGGATCTGCAGCCCGTTCCGCTCTTCATACGGTGGAGAATAGAAGACAGCGAGGCGAACGCCTCGGGCTGCTGGAACTCCAAACCCTATGGCCCTTTCCGGAAGATATTGTGCGTGAAAAATGTGCTGAGGTAAAGTCGGTCATTGTTGTAGAGCAGAACATGGGTCAGATGCTCCAGGCGGTTAAGCTGGCGGTGGATGAACCCGGGAAGGTGTTTCTGGCCAATCGAATAGACGGCGTCTTTATAACACCGAAGGATATCATGAATATTCTGCGGCTGATCCAGGGAAAGGGGGTTTAACTCATGGCCGTAAAGGATTATTTACGAGAACGATTTTTTCCCCATTTGTGGTGCCCAGGATGCGGTCACGGCATGGTTTTAAACAGTCTTCTCCGCGCCATTGAAAAACTGGGAATGAGTAAAAATGAGATTGTTATGGTATCCGGCATCGGTTGCTCCTCCAGGATCACCGGCTATGTTGACTTTCACACCCTGCACACGATTCATGGCCGCGCCCTAGCGTTTGCCACCGGTGTAAAGATGGCGCGTCCGGAGCTCAACCTCATTGTTCCCATGGGCGATGGCGATGCCCTTGCCATCGGCGGGAATCATTTTATCCACGCTGCCCGCAGAAATATTGATATCACCGCAATCGTCATGAACAATCGTATCTACGGCATGACCGGCGGGCAATTTTCGCCGCTTTCGGGCGAAAATATCCGTGCGACGACGGCGCCATATTTGACCATCGATCCCAGCTTTGATGTCGTGGCGCTGTCAAAAGCCGCGGGTGCTACCTTTGTCGCGCGAAGCACTTCCTATCACGTTCAGCAGATGACCGATATCATCCGACAAGCGATTCTGCACCCGGGCTTTGCGGTGGTGGAGGTTTTATCACAGTGCCCGACCTATTTCGGCCGCAAAAACAAAGCGGGAGATGCCGTGGATATGGTCCAGTATTTCAAAAAAAATACCACTTCGATTGGATCAAAGGCCAAGCAGGAAAATTCTGACTTAATTGAACGCGGTATTTTTGTCCAAAAAGAGGAGCCGGAATATTGCAGCGAATATGAAAAAGTGGTTCAAAAGGCAATGAAAGGGCAATAAATATGGAGAAATGCAGGATGGTGTTTTCGGGTTCGGGAGGG
Organism: Desulfobacterales bacterium; assembly: GCA_050123755.1. GTDB lineage: Bacteria > Desulfobacterota > Desulfobacteria > Desulfobacterales > JAHEIW01 > JAHEIW01. The sequence goes on along the minus strand of JASFGM010000515.1, from coordinate 1,416 downwards.
CAGGGGGTCATCACCGCAGCCATTGTTTTGGCCGAAGCGGCGGTGCTCTATGAAAACCTGAATGCCGTGCAATCTCAGTTCTACGGTCCTGAGGCCAGAGGCGGGGCAACGCGTTCAGATATTATCATATCAGATTCTGTAATCCACTATCCGAAAGTGATTCAACCCAATGTGCTGGTATGCCTGACGCAGGGTGCCTATAATAAATTTTATCCGGTAATCCGGCCGGGCGGTTTGCTGATTACCGATACCCGGCATGTAAAAGTTGAAAAAAAAGTTGACGCCCAGCAAAAAGAACTTGCCATGTATGAAACCATCATGGAAGAGATCGGCAAACCCATTGTGTTTAATATTTGCATGCTCGGTGCGGTTATCCGCCTGACGAACGTGGTCAAACCTGAATCCGTCCTGAAGATATTAGAAAGAAGAATTCCAGCAGACTTTCTGGAAATGAACCGCAAGGCGCTGAATATGGGAATCAAGCTAGGTGAGGCCGCAACAGCATAATCGTGTCATGTCCCAGAAAAATGTTTCAAAAGTTGTGCGGTATATTTTCGTTCAGTTGAGTTCTCTACAGGCTTCCGGTCGCTGGCTACTGGCGGCTGGCCTCTGGCAACTGGTCACTGGCTGCTTGTCTCTGGGTCGGCCAGCAGCAAGATGCCTAAAATAAAACCGTATTTTGTAAATGACTTCCGGGACACAACACTAGACTCATCATAAAATCTACGGCCTTAACAAATTAAAGTACCATGCGATCAATTGGGGTCCGAAAAGGATGTAAGTGATGGCGCCGATGGCCAGGAAAGGACCGAATGGAACCGCAAGTTTCATGGATTTGCGGGTTTTTAGCATAATGAGCATACCTGAAGCCGTTCCGACTGCTGATGCCACAAATATTGTGAATAGAACGCCTTTCCAACCAATAATTGCACCCATCATGCCTAAAAGTTTAATGTCTCCTCCACCCATGCCCTCTTTTTTTGTGAGCAGATGATACATCCAGGCCACCAGAAACAGGCTGCCGCCACCGATCAATATTCCCAGGAGGGATTCAATATAGGTAATTTGCGGTAGCGCAAAACTGGCTCCAAAAAAGATGGGTATTCCCGGCAGGGTGATCACATCAGGAATAATCTGGTGATCAATGTCAATAAACGTTATGACCAGCAGGGTGGCCATAAAGACATAATATACAGCCGCTTCAAGCGAGAGGCCGTATTTAAAAAATACACCCGCTGCAAACAAACCGCTCAGTAATTCAATCACAGGGTAGCGCAATGAAATCCGCGCATGGCAGTGGCGGCATTTTCCTTTAAGCCATACATAGCTTAATATCGGTATATTGTCGTAAAAACGAATCGGTGTGCCACAATTTGGACACATCGAACCGGGATGCACAATTGATTTTGATTACGG
>JASFGM010000514.1:0-3506 GCA_050123755.1 Desulfobacterales bacterium | reverse complement strand
TGTACGCTTATGATATTCAGGGAAGTATTGCCCATTGCAAAACTCTGGTGAAGGCCGGCATCATATCGGATCAGGAGGCCCGCAAATTAATTAAAGGCCTGCAGACCATAAATAGAGAAATAGACGGTGGATCCTTTGAGTTTAGCGACAGCCTGGAGGATATCCACACCCATATTGAATCACGACTGGGTGAGCTCGTGGGGAAAGTTGCTCAGAAACTGCATACCGCCAGAAGTCGCAACGATCAGGTGGCATTAGACGTGCGGATGTATCTGCGGGATCAAGTCGATTCCAGCATCCATCTCCTGGTGAACTTGCAGACGGTACTGGTGGATCTTGCCAGGCAGCACATCAAAACCGTGCTGCCGGGATACACCCACCTTCAGCGCGCACAACCGATTCTGCTGGCCCATCATCTAATGGCTTACTACGAGATGTTTTCCAGGGATAGCCAGCGCCTGGAGGATTGTTTGGTGCGAATCAACGTGATGCCGCTGGGCAGTGCGGCGCTTGCCGGCACGCCGCATCCGATCGATCGGCAATACACGGCCGAATTACTTGGGTTTCCGAAAGCATCAGCCAATAGTGTCGATTCCGTCTCCGATCGTGATTTCATCATTGAATTTTTATCTGCCGCCGGCATTGGCATGATGCATTTGAGCCGGTTATCTGAAGAACTCATTATATGGTCTTCATCAGAGTTCGGTTTCATTGAACTGCCAGATGCATTTGCGACCGGCAGCAGTATCATGCCGCAGAAAAAGAATCCGGATGTTCCGGAACTGATCAGGGGAAAGACGGGTCGCGTGTTCGGCAACCTGATGGCCATGTTGACGCTGATGAAGTCTTTGCCGCTTTCATATAATCGTGACATGCAGGAAGATAAAGCACTTTTGTTTGATGCGGCCGATATATTAAACGCCTGTGTGGAAGTTTATACGCAAATGCTTCCGCAAATAAAAATAAACAAAGCCAGGATGCTTAATGCGGCCTCAACGGGATATCAAAATGCAACCGACTTGGCTGACTATCTGGTTACCAAGGGTATGCCGTTCAGAGAAGCCCACCACTGTGTCGGCCAGGCCGTTTGCCACGCCTTAAAAAAGAAGAAGGAAATTCATGAACTTTCGCTAGAACAGCTACAACAATTCGCACCGCAGATCGAAGAAGATATATTCGACTATTTAGCAACAAAGCAAATGATTGATCGACGAACCTCAATTGGCGGAACGGCCACAGAGGCGGTAAACGCAGCGATCAAAGCTGCTGAGCAGAAACTGAAAAAACGCACTGCTTTGTACAAGTGATGATGCCCAAAGGTTTTTCTTCCCATAGTAGATGGTTGGCCTTTTTTTTCTTTGCTTTAGTCGGTTTGAGCTTTTTGTGGACCGGATGTGGAAAAAAGGACCCACCCCGGGTGCCCCAGCGGCGGTTACCGCCGGCGGTCAAAGACCTGAGCTATGCAATTGATAACCAGATTGTTGAGCTGAGCTGGACAGTTCAAGAAGCCGATGATCGCTCCGCTTCCGTCCCGGTCGGGTATAAGGTGTTTCGTTTTAAATCGTCGGCCGCAGAATCCGATTGTGAAAAATGCCCGATTCGTTTTGTGGAGATCGGTGATGTTCCGATTCAGATGAAACGATCTGGAAAGTCCAAACCCACTCGATTGCGCTTTAAAGAGGTTCTCGAGCCGGGTTATCGTTATATTTACAAAGTGATCGTCTACGATGAGGACGGGGAGGGCAGTAAGGAATCAAACAGCGTTGAATTCGACCACTATCCGGATTGAGTACTTACTCAATCCGGATAACAGATAACAAATAACTTTTTTTAAGAGATAACATGCATCATTTCACCTATCGCAAAAATGAACTTTACTGTGAAGATGTGCCGGTACAAAAAATTGCGGCGGAGATCGGAACTCCGTTTTATCTTTACAGCCATGCGACGTTAACACGTCATTTCAAAGCGTTTAACGAAGCCTTTGAAGGTATTGACCGGTTGGTTTGCTTCTCTGCAAAAGCAAACAGCAATCTGGCAATTTTAAAATTATTTGCCACCCTGGGCTGTGGTTTGGATATCGTATCCGGAGGAGAGCTTTATCGCGGCATACAGGCCGGCTTTGCACCGAATCGCATCGTTTACTCTGGCGTCGGCAAGCGCATCGATGAGATTGATTATGCCCTAAAATCAGGAATTATGATGTTCAACATGGAGTCTTTCGATGAGCTCAAATTGATTAACCGGCGCGCCGGCAAATTAAAAAAGCGCGCAGCGGTAGCCATACGCGTAAATCCGGATGTCGACCCCAAAACGCATCCCTATATTTCTACCGGTCTCAAGAAGAATAAATTCGGAATTAATATTGAGGCTGCTATCGAAGGTTATCAGCTGGCCGGCACGCTTGAACATGTGGAAGTTGTCGGTATCGATTGTCACATCGGTTCACAAATAACGGAGGCGGGACCTTTTGAAGACGCTTTGAAAAGCATAAAGACCTTGCTCAATCACTTGAAAGCCGAATTGGGAATCCATATCAAATATATTGATATGGGCGGAGGCCTTGGGATCACTTATGGCGATGAAACCCCGCCGTCTCTCAAAGAATATGCCCAAGGTTTTCTGACCCACCTTGAGGGTATGGATTTAAAACTAATCCTGGAACCGGGCAGGGTTTTAGTCGGCAATGCCGGTATCCTGATAACGCGCGTTCTTTATAAAAAACCGGGCAGTGCTAAAGATTTTATTATTGTGGATGCCGGCATGAACGATTTGCTTCGTCCAACTCTATACAACGCCTTCCACGCCATTGAGCCCGTAGTGCGTTCCGAAGCATCGTTAACCGTGGCGGATGTCGTCGGGCCGATATGCGAAAGCGGCGATTTTTTAGCGGTCGATCGCAACCTCGCCGGTGTCGACGGTGGCGATCTTCTGGCCGTAATGAGTACCGGCGCCTATGGGTTTGTGATGTCATCCAATTATTGTTCGCGGCCCAGGGTGGCGGAAGTCATGGTCAAAGACGGGCAATATCAGGTTGTGAAGAAAAGAGAAAACTACCCGGATCTTACCAGAGGGGAGACCATACCTTCCTTTATGAAGGAATGATGATTACCTAACCCGGATAAGTCTGCCAGAAATATGGCGGATAAACCCGAAAAATGGCCACAAAGGCATAAAGACGCAAAGTAAAACTGTTTGCTAAAATTTATCTTTGTGTTTTAGTGTCTTGGTGGCGAAAATGTTTTGCCATAAAATGCAAAAAAATAACAATTAAAGTACTAAAAAGGAAAAATGGATCCGATACCATTCTACAAGATGAGCGGGGCCGGGAATGATTTTATTATTATCGACAATCGTCGACAGATTGTTGAAAACACAAATTTAGCCGACTTCATCAGCAGCGTTTGCCGCCGGAAAATGTCCGCCGGAGCTGACGGCCTCATTTTAATTGAATCCTCTGAAAAATGTGATTTTCGCTGGCGGTTCTTTAACGCCGACGGCAGCAA
>JASFGM010000513.1:0-3515 GCA_050123755.1 Desulfobacterales bacterium | reverse complement strand
TTTGTTTATTTAAACGCTTATAAATTAACTTATCGGATTAACGCTTTTGGTCCTCGGTTATCCTGTCCCACCCCCTTCTCAAAAGCATGAATAATGTTTGCCGTATACTGAAAGCAAAACCTGTGCCATGATAAATTTTTCTTTAAAAAATTTATATCTAACTAATATTATTATAAAAATTATTAACGACCCACAATTCGTTAAAATGTTCAACCGGTCATTTTTTGCTGATTTACAAATATTGGTCTGCTTAATGACAAAATTTGTCATGTCGATTTAACCCGTGTTCATGCGCAGGTGCCGGCCGGAAGAAATCCACACTGATTTATATCGGCGGTTATCTGGATTTCTAAAGGAATATTTTATTTCAACAGGAATTGGGGATGGGTGAATTGGAAGGTGTTGGTCTCAGTGATTCATATAATTCGCTCTAAAAGTGGTTTCAAAACCACTTCTAAACAACCGGCCAACGGACAAACTGGAAAACCGGAGTCACTTGTCTATTCCCAGTTTATCAAGACGGTAGCGCAGGGAACGAAAGCTGATGCCCAACAATTCAGAGGCTTTATTTTTGTTTCCGTTGCTGCAATCCAGCGCCTTTTTCAGGTAGCCCCGTTCAATCTCTTCGAGGATGGAATCCAGGGCGACCCCCCGGGCGACTTCATCCAGATCAAAGCGCCGATCCTTAAATCCTTCGATCCAGCGGCGCTTGTGAAGTGAGAGGGCCAGGCTGTCGGGCAAAATGATGTTGGTGGTGGAAAGCGCCACACTGCGTTCCAGAAGGTTTTCAAGCTCCCGAATGTTCCCGGGAAAATCATATTTATTAAGTAAATCAAGTGCATAGGATGAAAACTTGGTGATTTCCTTGCCCATCTCATTTGAATATTTTTCAAGAAAATGCTGGGCCAATGCCCGCAGGTCGGCTTTGCGGTCTCTGAGGGGCGGCACTTTGATCTCGATTACATTCAGACGGTAGAAAAGATCTTCGCGAAAATTTCGGGCAATCACCTCCTCTTCCAGGCTTTTATTGGTCGCCGAAATAATTCGGATATCAACAGAAATATCCTCGTTGCCGCCCACCGGCATAAATACTTTTTCCTGAACCGCTCTGAGCAATTTGACCTGAATCGGTAGGCTCAATTCGCCGATTTCATCCAAAAAAACAGTGCCTTTATGCGCGGTCTCAAACAATCCCTTTTTATCGCCGGTGGCGCCGGTAAACGCGCCTTTTTTATGGCCGAACAACTCACTTTCCATTAGCGTTTCCGGAATGCCGCCACAGTTGATGACCATAAAGGGCTTTTCACTGCGATCACTTTCCTGATGAATGGCCTTGGCGATGACCTCTTTACCGGTACCGCTCTCCCCGGTAATGAGAATGTTGGTTTTGGTTTTGGCCACCTGCTCTATCAATTTATAGATATGGTGCATGGCCGGACTGTTGCCCACGATCATGCCAAAGTGCAGGTTTTTTTTCAGTTCATCATCGAGCTGCTGTTTTTCATGTTCGATGGACCTTAATTCAAGCGCCTTGGCAATCGTGGCCAGCAGTTCATCTTTATCAAACGGTTTGGGAACATAATCATAGGCCCCTTCATTCATGGCCTCCACAGCTGTTTCGGTGGTCGCGTAAGCGGATATCATGATAACCACGTTGTCCGGATGGTACTTTTTGGATGCCCGCAAAACATCCAGACCGGTCATATCTCCAAGCCGGATATCACACAGCAGAAGATCATAATGATTTTTCTCCAGCAATCTGATAGCTTCCCGCCCCGAATCAGCAATGGCAACTTGGTAATCTTCTTTGGTCAGCATGTATTCGAGCAATTCGCGCATGCTGAGTTGATCGTCTACAACCAGTATTTGGGGAGATTCTTGCGCCATAATTTTATTCCATGTTTAGGGATTTTAAAGTTTATTCGGCCAATTCTTTGTGAATCTTTAAGCTCCTGTGCACCGTCATACACAATCCGTCCGCCAACTATTTTAAAATTCGGCCGAGCCGACCCCATCTGACGCCAAAATTTTCCTTATCCCATGACCAATAGATGATAAAGGCCTTGCCATTCAGCGCTTTATAATCGACAAAACCCCAAAAGCGGCTGTCAAAACTTTCATCGCGGTTGTCTCCCATCACGAAAAGGGAGTGATCTGGTACGGTTATCGGTCCGAAATTATCTCGGGGACGAACACGGGCTGATAGAATCCGCGAATCCGTGTAAACGCCATGGTCGTGATTGACCCGCTTTTGATTGACAAACAGCTTTTTATCACGAATCTCAATCTCATCTCCGGGAATGCCGATAACACGCTTGATAAAATCCTTGTCGGGATCGACCGGATATTTAAAGACGACGATGTCTCCCCGCCGGGGCTTTTTGAGCGGGACAATGGTTTTACGCAAATAAGGTATTTTTATTCCGTATATAAACTTATTGACCAGGATGTGATCGCCGATCTGCAGGGTTTGCTTCATCGAGCCTGAAGGGATTTTGAAAGCCTGAACAACGAACGTCCTGATGAACAGTGCGATGACAATCGCCACAAGAATAGCTTCAATATTTTCTCGCAGCGCACCTTTTTTTGAATATTCGCTTTCGGTTTCGGTAGATATCTCTGGTTTCAACTTTTTTCCTCACCTTTCTGAACTGCCATGATTTAACTCACCGCAATTAAAATATACCCGTGATATAAATTGCAAATCTTAAGATTAGATTACCATATAGTCCGGCCAAAACATCGTCAAGGACGACTCCGGACCCACCGGCAACTTTTTTTTCAAGGAAGCGGATGGGAAACGGCTTTAGTATATCAAATGTTCTGAAGATGATAAACCCGGCAATCACGATTTTCAGGGTAAAGGGTAACCCAATAAAGGTGACGATCAGCCCGGCGATTTCATCAATAACGATTTCACCCGCATCCTTTTTTTTTAATACCTTCTCAGCTGCTGCTGCCACCCATATCGCAAATAAAATAAACAGGACCGTGCAAATGACGCCTATCAAAATATCTAGCCGGGAGATCAGAAAGCAAATCGGCAGACCGATTACAGAGCCAAAGGTACCGGGTGCAAGGGGAACGGTCCCGATGAAAAAGCCGGTAGCCAAAAACAGAACCGCTCGTTCGCGAAATTTCATGGCCCGTGTCTATAATCTGAGCCCTAGTTTGTCAAGCGACAAGAAACGCAACCTCAAAAGAAATAATCCGCAGATTACGCAGATTACACGGATTTTTTATGATTAGCCCCAGACTCAAACAAACATCCACAGACTATTTTTTGGGTAGAACCTGTCGCGCAGCCAAATTATCTGTGGGCGTCCGTGTGGGTCCGTGGTGAATTAATCTTATTTTTTATAATCTGCGCAAATCTGCGGATCAATAATCTGAGCGAAGCAATCTCAGCGCTTGGGGATCTAACTTTCAGCAGCCTCCCTGGCGATGGTATCATAAACGACCCGCAGCGGTATTTTCTTTTGAAGTGCAATCTCTTTGCAGACCTCATATTCCGG
>JASFGM010000512.1:0-3516 GCA_050123755.1 Desulfobacterales bacterium | reverse complement strand
CTTTGACATGGAAAACAAGTAAATCAAGGCGTGGCCTAATGGTGTCAGTTTAACAGCTTTTTTTAAAAATAAAAGTATAGAATAATGTTGAGGAAAAATGGGGGCAGGGGAGGGTGAATTCAAGTCCGCAAAGCGCAAATTCTATTGGAAATGAATTGTGGGATGATAATTCTTAGGAATCCGATTAAAATTAGCCAGTAAAAAAGAGCTTGGGCCAAGTTTACCAGGCGCTTTAGCTTTATATAATATATGTAAGCGTAATCCAAAATATAATTTTATTACAACAAGTTGTGGGCTAGATAGCCGCAATCGCACCTTTTGCAAACTTGGTTATTGCTATTGCCAATATAATCTTCGATAGAAAAATAGTTGGTGGATAACGACGAAGTCAGAAGAAGCCAGAACTTCCACTGACCGCTTGGAAAATGATAAATATCACTTTTAAACAAACTGTCAAAACGGGACGGCCCCGGCTGTCACCTGAACTGACGGGTTAGAAAATTGATACGTTTTTTCAATGATTACACTTTGCCAAAGGTAAGGGTCCTTCTCCCTTTCCTCTGGAGCTTGAATAATCCTTTGCCAGTTAGCCGTTTAAGAATTTCTATCTCTTTCATGTGATGGTCGCTGAAACACATGGTCGCATCCGATTTGAGTACTCGGTGAATCTCAATAAGAACTTCTTCCTGATCTTTGAGCGCGTGAAACACATCGAAGAAAATGACGAGATCAAGGCTGTTGCCGGGAAGGGAAGTGGAACAGCTTGAGAGAATAGTTTTATAATTTGAAAGATTCTTTTTACGGGCCTTCTGTTCGACCGCTTTTATTGCAAGGGGATGAATATCGAGAGCATAAACAATACCTGCTTGGCCTATTATTTCTGCGATCATTATTGTAAAGGCTCCAGGTCCACAACCGTAATCAAGGACTTTATAACCTGGATGAATTTCGACTTCGGCTAACATCTTAGCGGGAGGCATGAAAAGATTGCGGATAGGCATGCCGACATTCACCATCATTTTAAATCCGAAATTTGACATTTTCTTTTTCATAATATTGATTCTTTTTCTAACGCCTCGATTCAGCGGCCTTGCAAGCGCCCTGACCGGAAGTAGGGACGTTGCAGAAGCACCCAAACCATAACAGCGGGCACATATGCTGAAACTGGCAAGCGCGGGCAAGGTCCGTTGCAAACGTTTGTTAGCGCTTCGCCCAATTTACAAGCAATTTTTCTGTCACATATTGGATCGTTTTGCATGGGTGACATTATTCGCCTCCTCAGATCTTTTCGATCGAATAGCCTTTATGACCCGTCCCATCAATCTAAATGGTGTTAATTTTGATTCCGTCTGATTGATAGTCCCTGCCATGTATAAATCCAAATCTTCGAAATAGTACAGGAAGGAACCAGTTGAACCCGAATGACCCCATAAAGGCGGCACGTTTATCACTGTCTTCATGAACCAGGGAAACTTGAAGTACATCGTTCCATATCCGTATTGCATCGGAAATTTCAATTTGTGCCAATTATGCATCAACTTTAGCGTATCTTTTCGAATAATTCGCCCTTCATTGAGAGCTTTCAGAAAAAGAATAATGTCGTCTACAGTCGAGACAAGACCTCCATCAGCCCAGTATGATCCATTTGAGCGGATCGTGGTAATGTTCCTCTCGTGATAAAATACATCTGCTGGAGCCGCCAGGGGGGAGGACTGTGGTTCAGAGCGGCCAACCAGCCAAGTATGCCTCAGTTCTAGAGGATGAAAAATATATTCCTCAAAGAGAACATGAAGCGGCTTCCCGCTGATGGCCTCAAGGATCTTCCCTAATAATTGGAAATTGGTATCCGAATAGGAGGCACCCGTCCCCGGTGGGAATTTCGGTTCCAGGTCATTGCGTACCCGTTCAATCGTTGCTTCGACCGTCCATAACCGTTCCGGTTCTTCCAGGAACAATTCAAAGTTGGTCTTTCCCCCTTCTGGTTTCTCGGTATAGTGATCGGCTATACCAGACATATGCGATAACAAGTGTTTTATGGTAATCTCGCGAGAATAATCCTTCCCGTGATACACATGAATGCCTTGTATCAATTCTTGTGGAAGGTATTTCGACATGGGATCGTCTAACGAGAGTTCCCCCTTTTCATAGAATTGCATAATGACCGTAGCCGTATAAAGTTTCGTGATACTGGCAAGATAGAATGGCGTGTCTGTAGTCATTAATACCTGACCATCCTGCCTGGCGACTCCGGCTGCCCCCGACCACGAGAAAGAGCCGTCACCCCTCATCACCGACAGAACACAACTCCTGACCGATTTATCTCTCTCGACCAATTCGGAAACCCGATATTTCATTTCCTGGTTTAAATCGTCAAACGGTCGGGTTGACCATCTCAATCTCGCTATGAATAATCCCACTGCGACAATCAGAAAGATTATGGCGAATGCAATTATGATCCGTTTCATGCTCAGAAAACCCCCGGAATCATCCGCCATCGCACTTCTTGCTTGTAGCGCATATATTCATTCGGAAATGATTGTAACAATATGGCTTCTTCTTTTAAGGCCGTAACAATCCAGTGAATAATTGTCAGCAAAGCCAAAACAAAGGTTATCATGATGCCAAAGGCAAAGCCAATGCCTATATTCTGGAGTATGAGACTGAGATATAAGGGGTGACGAATCTTTGCATAGATACCGGTGGTGACTATCTTCTCGATCTTTTCGGAGTGTTCATGAGCCTGCTTATGATCTTTCTCTGTCCACCAATGAAAAGCAAAAGCCAAGAGGATCATAATACCACCGAGAATATTTGATGCCGGAAAGACGGAAAGCTTTTTCCAGGAAAAAACCAGTCCGCAAATTCCCGTCCCAATAAGAATAAATAATTCAAACATCCCGCGATAAAAGGGGTTGGAAAGGAAAAAACCATTAACACTATTTCTGATATTCATCAGGCTTACTTTTTCCTGTGCTTTAATATTGATATCTACTATGAGCGCTAATAATGGATATGAGGATGCGTATAAGATGCAGCTGACCGGAATCCGATCCGCATATGGTCACTATTGCATCCGCTGCTGCGTTGTTGACATTGACCAGGCCTTGCTCTTTCCAAAAACAGGCAAGAAACTTTCTCCACATGAATCGATTGGTTTGTCCTGCTCATATTTCACACGCCTTTCCGCTGGGACAAAACATGAATCAAAACCATGTTTTATTCCAAATAGATTTTTCCATATTTCGATTCCAATTCCCTTTCTTCTAATCTCTGCCAATAGAAGATATTTCCGATTGCCACAAATCCTAAAAATAGACTTAAAATCGCTCCATGGTATATTGCCCATCCAAAAATCCATAGAATGAATCCAAGATACATCGGATGGCGGATTTTGGAAAACAAACCTCTTGTCACAAGATTGTTGATGTTTTCTACCCCTCGAAGATGTAACGTTGCTCCTATGGCTAATACTAATCCCACTAAAAATGTACCAAAGCCAATCCAACTAGCAAAACG
>JASFGM010000511.1:0-3517 GCA_050123755.1 Desulfobacterales bacterium | reverse complement strand
CAGTGTTCAGGTTTCAGGATAACGAACCTGATAACGCACGGATTATCTGACTCCGCATTCTGCCATCTGTTTGCTGACTCCTGACACCTGAAACCCAAGATAAGAAGATGAATGGCAACCAAAAATATAACAGTTTTAAGAGGAATCCGCTGCATTTTTGACGGATTGATACTGGCGGTACAATCCTCGAAATTGATGATAGGTCAGCCCTAAAATCCGGGCGGCTTTTTTCTGGTTGTACTTTGCTTTGCGCAGCGCCGCTTCCAGCATTTTAACCTTCAACTCCCATACGGCCTCCTTCAGGGGCTGGCTCAGCCAAAGGTTCGCATCAGCAGGCGCCATTTCAATTGGAGGGGTCTTTATGGATACGCGAAGGGCGGGATTTTCATAAGGCGAATGAAAGGGGTGAAAGTCGATATCGGTAATGGTTACGGCATCAGACCGATAGACCGCACGTTCGACCACATTTTTTAGCTCACGGATATTTCCGGGCCACGCGTAATTCTCCAGCGCTTGGATGGCTTCATCACTGAAAACCGGGATTTCATCCCGGCCCAGTTCCAGCGCCATCCGTCCGGCAAAGTGACCGGCAAGCAGGACAATATCTTCTTTTCGCTCTCTTAGCGGCGGCAGAAATAAAACTTCAAAAGAAAGCCGATCCAGCAGATCCTGTTTGAAAAGGTTTTTGCGGGCCAGATCGTTTAAATCGGCATTGGTAGCGGCGATGATGCGGACATCTACCTCGATGCTTTCCGAACTGCCAACCCGCTCAAAAACATTATATTCCACCACCCTTAAAATTTTTTCCTGAACTTCCATCGGAATACTTCCGATTTCGTCCAAAAACAGCGTCCCGCGATCGGCAGACTCAAACCGGCCGAATCTCCGCTGCAGAGCGCCGGTAAATGCGCCTTTTTCATACCCAAACAACTCCGACTCGATTAAAGAGGGCGACAGGGCTGCGCAGTTCAGCGCTACCATCGGGGCCTGCCATCGATTTGAAAGATAGTGCAGCCGCGCGGCGGCCAGCTCCTTTCCCGTGCCTCGCTCCCCGATTAACAGCACCGGCCGATTAATCGGAGCCACCTGTGATAACCGTTCCTGAAACTCCAAAAACGGCTCCGACTGTCCCAGGGCTTCGGTGACAACCGTCGAGGCTCCGGAGCCCATGTTTTTTTTTCTGAAGTCGTTTAATGGATTCATGGTTAATTTTACCGATATTTTGATTATTTTACTATATATTAGCTATTTTTACCAATATGTCAAGTAATGATTTACAATATAATATAATATAATATCAGTATGTTAGAATTAATTTTGGCTTTGGCATGCTTAATGCTGATGGTATGGTTAAAAGATTAAAAATCAGACAGGGAGGTCACCATGGGTATTTTTACACGTTTTCGTGATATCATTAGCTCCAACATTAATGCCATTCTCGATAAAGCCGAAGATCCCGAAAAATTGATCAAGCTGATGATCAGAGAGATGGAGGATACACTTGTTGAAATCAAGGCCGCCTGTGCCGGAACAATGGCCAGCAGTAAGAAAGTTCAACGCCAATTGGATACGCTGCACGATCAGATCTATTACTGGGAAGAAAAGGCCGAGCTGGCTGTTAAAAAAGGGCGAGACGATTTGGCCCGCGAAGCACTGGTTGAAAAACGCCGATATACCCGCCGGATTGAAAGCCTTGAAAATGAGCTGACCGAACACAATCTTCTCATCGAGCAATATCAGGACGATATTCGTCAACTTGAAGATAAATTAAAATCGGCCCGCGACAAACAGCGTTTGCTAGTCCAGCGCCATATTCATGCCAATCGAAAAAGACAGGCCCAGGAAGAGATCCGGCGTGTCGATAGTTCCGATGCAATGTTCAAATTCGATGAGCTTGAGAACCGTATCGAACGCATGGAAGCTGAAGCCGATCTCGTTAATTTCGGCAAAGAATCTGCTCTGGAGGCAGAATTCGACAGCCTGGCCGTAGACGAAGAAATCGAAAAAGAATTGCAAGCTCTGAAAACACCGGCTTCAAAGCAGGATGAAACGCATTCTACCGATTAAAATCCGATCGATAGCGGATTGATATTCTGAGATTCGAAATTTTTATTGATCAGCCTACAAAGATAATCTTATAACCGTATTATCTCTGCCAGTATTTGGAAGCGGAGTCACCGGTTCATTTAATTTAAAATAATGCAGCCAAGGTCAAGTCCAAAATGAAAGAAGTCATCATCGTAGCTATTGTATTCGGAAGTATCGTGCTTGCGCTAGCCATCATCCCGCTGGCGATTCTTTTGGCCATCAAATTCATTCGCGGCGGCCAATCCGCAGGCGATCAAGCCGAGGAAGCTAAAATGATCCAGGAGATATACACGGCGCTTTCGCGCATGGAAGAGCGCGTCGAAGCTTTGGAGACCATCCTGCTGGATCAAGAAGGACGCAAAAGCGCAAAAGAAAGGAAACCAAGCCATGAATAGGTATACTCGACTTTCCCGCAACGGAATCTACCGCTCCCGCAACGGCATGATATTAGGGGTGTGCAAAGGGCTGGCGGAACATTTTGATTTTTCAGTTTTCTGGACCCGGGTGATCGCCTTGATTCTTTTATGTGTTGCCGGCTTCTTCCCGGCGATCGGGTTGTACCTGCTGGCCGCCTTGCTAATGAAGCCCGCGCCGGTTATTCCGGTTCGTAACTCTGCAGAAAAGGAATTTTATGACAGCTACACGTACTCGCGGCAGGGTGCGTTGCAGCGGTTAAAAAGGAGATACGAAAATCTGCAGCGGCGCATCCAGCGCATGGAGCATATCGTGACTTCAGCTGAATATGATTGGGAAAACCGCCTTAACAAAGGCTAACCGAGCGAACCAGAACAAGAATAAATAATTAATCACGAAAGCACGAAAAGAAAAAATGTTTGGTTTTCGTGCTTTTTTAATTTCGTGTTTGCGTGATTATTTTTTAAGATTTTCCCAAGAGCTCGCCAATCAAATCTGTGGATTTGACTACTCGTAAAAGCGGATAAAGGGGACTACGCCGGTAACTGTCCAGGGTCTGTTCGTGTACCTGTTTTGGAGAGGCTGCCGAACAATCTTCAAGCAATACCGCCTGAAAATCATGACAAATTGCATCCAGGACATCGGATTGAAAGTCAAGGTTGATGCGAAGGGGACTTTAGGGCTAAGTTAAGACAAGCAGGTCTAAATTTTGGGGCTTATTGTATGAATATATACAATAAATTTGGCTAAAGTGGAAATGAACTAACCGGACGCACCTGACGTGCCTGCCCTGGCAGAGGCGGTGTTGGACGAACTAAAATTTAGAAAAATCAAGGCGCCAATAATCAAATTTCTAAATTTATTAGCAGGCGGCCCCAACCATCAGGTAAGGGCCGGATCTAGCTTAAATTTGATCGAGCACCTGTGAGGGTACGTCAAAGGGTTCTGCAACGGAGTAATTGTTGGCGCAGGAGATGGAATCCGATAAAACCGCCTGAATTTGATCCAAAACCTC
>JASFGM010000510.1:0-3520 GCA_050123755.1 Desulfobacterales bacterium | reverse complement strand
TATCAACAACGGTTTTAAAATTGTCAATATCCATGAATACCAGCGAAAAAGAGCGATTCGATAATTTGCTTTTCTCGATCAGGTCAGACAATGCTGAATAGAGATAGCGGGTATTATAAAGATCAGTCAAATTATCATGTATGGCTTGCTCGCGGTAATTTTGCTCGCTTTTCTTTAATGCTGCTTGAGTCTCTTTGAGATGCTCCTCGGCCTCCATTTCTTTGGTGACAATACATAGATTGCCTAAAGATATTATAATGTTATCAGGTTTAAAATGTTCCAGTACAGCCTGGTCTTTTACCCAATGGGTCTGCCCCCCAGCGGTGGAGATTTTATAAACCGCATCGGTGGTGCCCCTGTTTTGGGCTTCAGCCCTTAATTCGTATTTGCGGCCATCAACTTGATTGCCTTTGAGTATCTCCTCATGGGGACTCATATCACTATTTTTTTTTACATATCGATGCCGTTCGATAATACTGCGCTTGAAACATTGCGGTGCATCCGCGTATTCGCATCCTAACAGCTTTATAAATTGCTTGCTGACATATTCATACCAGATAATGTTTTGTTTCTCCTGCCATGCCGCTATATAGGGAATCGTCGGACTTCCTAATTCATCATATGCACGCATACGTTCGATACATTCCGCTAAATGTTTCTTAAGCTGCCGACTATAATCACCGCTTAAAATTCTTCCATAATAAGCATCGAGCGTATATTGTTCAGGCTTTTGAATCTTATCCATATTCTCACCGCCATAAAGTTTAAATTAACATCTTAATTAACCACTTGTCCAAGGGTGTCAAGATTTAACCTTTCGACATAAGGAAAAACGAGACGTTAAGGTCCCTGAAACCTTCGCACGCCGCAAAACCTTGAATCCAGAACTATGCGTCCCTGAACTTTTTATAAAAATAGAGCGGCGCAGACCGAGATCGGGCTGTTTTTATACTGTATTTTAAATGATATCAATTTGTTATGAAGAAAGCTCCTTGAAAGCAGGATGCCGTAATAGCGAATCGCTAAAATTATTTTGCTAATAACGCAAACAGGTATTGACAAGTGGATCTGATTTGCATAGGAAAATGTAAACGTTTTCCATAAAATTATGGAGATAATCGTGGCCAACATTCAAGATGTTGCTGCCCGGGCGAAGGTTTCCATCGCAACCGTTTCCCGGGTGCTGAACGACAGTGAACACAAGGTGCGTCCGCAAACGCGCGCGCGTGTTTTAGCGGCTGTCCGCAAATTGGATTACCGCCCGAATGCCCTTGCCCGCGGTCTGCAGATGAAGCGGACCATGACCATCGGCGTCATTATTCCTGATATTTCGAATCCTTACTATGCGGAAATTGTCAGAGGAATCCAGGACCTCGCCGATGAAAAAGGCTACAATATTTTGCTGCAAAACACCGACCGCAAGCAGGCACGAATTATTAAATCGATTCATCTGCTGCGGGAAAAAATTGTGGATGGCGTCATTTTCAGCGGCGGCATCATTCACGAAAATGCGACCCTCGCGGCCCTGAATGAATTAAGAGAACGGGTCGTGGTTATCGGCCGGCATGAAGTTGATTTTCCGGCCGCCATGGTGGATAACATCGGTGGTGCTGCCGGGGCCATCCAACATTTGATCGATTTGGGGCATCGTAAGATTGCATTTATCGGAGGGCCTAAAAATTCGGCGACCATGATTGATCGCCTCAAAGGCTATGAAAGCGCCCTGGCGCAAAATGGTTGTCCGCTCAAAAAGAACCAGTTGAAATGGGGAAATCTAACGCCTGAAAGCGGGTATACGGCGGCCGCATCGCTTTTGAGTCAGAAAGATCGACCGACCGCGATTTTTGCGGGCAACGATATGATGGCTTTCGGCAGTATGCATGCGGCCAGAAAGCAAGGCCTGGCGGTGCCCGATGATGTCGCCGTCGTCGGATTTGATGATGTCGCCCTTTGTTCTTTCGTCCAACCGGCCCTCACAACCGTGCAGATCCCGCGATATGGAATCGGGGTTGGGGCCATGCAAATGTTGATCGATCTGATTTCCGAAAGCACTTTTGACCGAATTCGGTGGTTTAAAACCCGGCTCATGATCCGGGAATCGACACTCAAGCAGACCCAGGATCAGAATACCTAATAAGTGGCTGGGGAAAAGATTTTTTTATTGCGAAAAGTAAAATGTTCACAATCTACGTTTAGAGTTATTTAACATTCATATTCAGAAAAGAAGGAGATGAAAAATGCCAAGAAGGGAAAGTTACAGCACGTTTGAAAAGAGTTATGATGAGATCGCCGAGCACATGCAAACCAACGATACGATCATGATTCCCATGGGGAGTTGTGAAAAACACGGTGCCCACGTGATCTCCGGTACGGATACGGTCACCGCTATGGGAGTGGTCCAGGTTGCGGCACCGCTGGCCGACACCTTATACACCCCCATTATCCCGGTCGGATACTCTCCCCATCACATGGGAGAATGCGGCAAGGGAAGCGGTACGATGACTTTATCCGGAAACACCTATCGCGCCGTTGTCTATGATCTGGCGATGAGCATGATTTATCACGGTTACAACAAGATTGTGTTTGTTACCCACCATGGTAGTAACTCCAAGGTCATCGATGAGATCCTCAGAAAGCTGCGCTATGAAACCGGCTGCTTTGTCTGCTGGTACAAAACCCCCACAGAGCGCAGTATGTCGATCGTCGAGGGAATTATGACAGGTCCTCCTGAAGATACACCCGGATGGCATGCCGGCGAGCTCGAAACCGCCACCGTATGGGCCTGGGATGAAACCTTGATCGATATGGACAAAGCCCAAAAGGACCGGACCCATGCGCCGGCCTTCATGGGAGATAAGTTCTCCAAAAAGGACGGAACCGGCAATGTCATGTTTTTAGGATCGGAGAATATCTGGGTGCCCATGGAGCATCATGAATACAGTGATTCGGCCACCATCGGCGACCCGTTTGCGGGCAGCAAGGAAAAAGGTGAGAAATACTTTCAGGCGGCCGGAAAAGCCCTGGCAGCGTTTTTGGAAGAAGTCAAGAAGTTTGACATCAAAATCCCGGATGAGGCCAGACTGTTTACAAACAGGGCTTAACTCCGAGACTGAATTGAAGAATCGGCGGGTTGCTCCGGCAATCCGCCGATTGGAACGTCACTTAATGTCAAGAAAACGCATCGCCATTATTGCAACATGTGATACAAAAGGGGCGGAAGTTTGTTTTATGAAGTCCCTGATCAAGGACCGCGGGGTCGATCCGGTTGTCATCGATGTGGGACCCATGACGCCGCCGTCGGATCGCTTTGATTTTAGCAATAACCGCGTCGCCGGGTTTGCCGGCTGGAAATTGGCAGAACTTGTCGGCACCCAGCAGCGCGACCAGATTATGACCGCAATGGGCCGGGGCGCTATCAAAGCACTGCAGGCGCTGCTAAAAGCCGATCAATTGGACGGCGTCATCGGCATCGGTGGCAACCAGGGCAGTGCGATTGCGTCCCTGGCGATGAGAAGCCTGC
>JASFGM010000509.1:0-3520 GCA_050123755.1 Desulfobacterales bacterium | reverse complement strand
GTTCTTTGGTTGCGTGTTACGGGTTACGAGTTGCGGGTCTTGCACTTCAGAGTTTAGTTTGCAATAATTTAACCCGCAACCCGGAACGCGAAACTCGAAACGCTTCAATAATTAAATAAAACACCATGCCTCAGCTGCTGCTCATAAACCCATCGAATAAACACAGGGGGATCGGCGACTATCGAACCACGGCCTATCCACTACTGAATCTGCCTTATGTGGCCGCGCTAACCCCCGATCATTACAAAATTGAGGTCATTGACGAAAACATTAAGCCCTTCGAATTTCAAAAAGCGGATATTGTCGGGATAACCGCTTTCACCTCCTCCGTGAATCGGGGGTATGAGATCGCTCAAATTTACCGGAAACAAGGTATCCCAACTGTCATGGGCGGTATCCATGTATCGATGATGCCGCAAGAAGCGCTAGATTATTGCGATGCCGTGGTTATTGGAGAAGCCGAAGGGGCCTGGCCCCAGGTTCTTGAAGACTTTGAAGCGGGCAAATTGAAAAAGCAGTACCGGGGCTCCTGGATAAATTTGGAGAATTTACCGTTCCCGCGGCGCGATATACTCAAAAACGAATACTATGGCTGGGGCGGTATTCAGACATCCCGCGGATGCCCGATGAACTGTTCATTTTGTTCTGTAACTGCTTTTAATGGACGGCGTTTTAGGCGACGCCCCCACGAGGCCGTCATCGATGAATTAGAACAAATACCCCAGAAAAATGTGATGATTGCCGATGATAACATTATTGGATTTAGCCAGGAAGATAGAGACTGGACGAAGGTTTTTTTTGCGCGAATCATCGAAAAAGGAATAAGAAAAAATTTTTTCGTAGAGGCATCCATCCAATTCGGAGAAGACCGCGAACTCATCCGAATGGCTGCCAGGGCGGGGGTCAAAATTTTATTTATCGGGCTGGAATCGGTCGAACCTGAGACCTTAAGATTATATCAGAAAGGGTATAATTTGAAACGACTCCAGCAGGACAAATACCATGAGTTGATTTCAAGGATTCGCAAAGCAGGTATTGCTTTGATCGGCGCATTTGTGGTTGGCGGCGATGGGGAGGATATTTCAATATTTGATACAACCTTGGAATTTATTAAAACCTCCGGCATAGACATATTGCAAATCACCAAGCCGACACCGCTGCCGGGCACCCAGCTGTGGCACAAACTCTTGAACGAAGGGCGCATTATAACACAGGATTTCCCAAAGGATTGGGAAGAATTTCGGTTTACAAAGATGGTCTATAAGCCGACAAAAATGTCTATCGAGGATGTTTATGAAGGCTTTACTTATTTGAGGGAAATCTATTACGGATTTTGGCAGACACTGAAAAGGACAATAAACACGCTCTTAACCACCAAAAATCTTGTCACCACAATCATGGCCTATAAGTTTAATTCGTCATTCCGCAAGGGTTACATAAGTTCAGAACACCGTAAAATCTACAATCGGCCAGGATTAAAAAGAAAGTTCAAAATAGCAAAACCCACCGGCCAAATCTAGGGCTGCGTCCCCTAAGTAAAGGTGTCAGGTTTCGGGTTTCAGGTGTCAGGTAGATACAGAGAACAGCAGACAAAAAGTAGACTGTCATCTGCCCTCAATCATCTATTTGCTGACACCTGATCACTGACACCTGAAACCCATTGGCAGCGTGTTGTTTAAAGAGCTTGATTGAACTAAAATGCACAACACGGCTTTTGTAACATTTGTACGGACAATGAACTTAGACCCACTGGCCGATTTCAACCCGATCAATCAGTTCCAGGGATGATTTTAAGACCTTGCCCTTAAATCTTACCTTTAAAGCGGCTTCCAGCATTTCAGGTCGAATCACTTTTTTCAGCTTGGCCAGCACCGCCAGAGACGCGAGGGCCCGATCCGTGCCTTTGATGCCCTGGTCTTTAAGATCGACAAGATGAATGCGGGCTTTGCTGGCGGGGATCTTCACGCCGCTGATTTGAATGACGAGCACATCTTTTGCCAGATGTTTAAACAGGCCGTGACGCCGATCGACCCCTTCCTGATCCAGGGCGACCACCACAGACGGCATTTCAATTCCGGTGTAATCGATCTCTTCAGGGGACAAAATTAATTCACTGATGGAAGGGCCTTTGAGCACCGTAATGTTATATTCATTTTTCTGGGTGGTCTTCAGACCGGCCGTCAGCCCCGCAATGCACAGGATTTCACCGGCGGTTATGACGCGCTGGCCGGCACTGCCGAGCAGAATGACTTCGCGGCGGCCGAGCTGGGGCGCTTCGTATTGGGCCTTAATGACGGCCGGCTTGGCGACTTTTTTATGGGTGGCGGCGATTTTACGATACTGTTGCCCGTATTCGGGGCGGATATTTTCAGCGACAATGCCCTCCAGCGGAGGCAACTTGGCCAGGGCCTCATCCAGCATTTTCGTATTAAGGCGATTTTTTTTCGTGTAGCGGCCCGGGCAGATTCCCCAGATGTCCATCACCGAAAACCCTTCATATTCAATAGCGCATTGGATTTCTTCGGCCAGATTTTTAAGAAAACCCGAGCATCGCCTGACATACGGAGCCCCGGCGCTGCGGGCGACGTCGCAAATATCTAAGGGGCGCTCGAGCTGGTTCAAAAACCCGGAGCCTAACTGCGCATCCGGCGGAGTCGTGGCTGAAAACTGGCCCCCGGTCATACCGAAATTAAAGTTGTTTAAAATCAGCAGCGTTAGATCCAGATTACGGCGACACGCCGCCAGCAAATGGGCGCCTCCGATGCCTTGCCCCCCGTCTCCCATGGTGACCACCACTTTCAATTGCGGTCGTGCCATTTTTAGGCCGGTCGCGTATGTCAGGGCCCGGCCGTGCAGGCCATGGAATGCATGGGTGTGGAAAAATGTATCGAACAGGCCGGAACAGCCGATGTCGCTGACGATAACGACTTGATGCCCGGCCAGACCCATATCCTGAAAGGCATGATCCAGAGTGTGGGTGATGCGTTCATGGGTGCACCCCGGACAAAAGACAGGCGGTCTTTCAGCATTTAAAAAACTATTCACTGTCGATGACCTCGGTGATTTGTGCCGGCGTGATCAGCCGGCCATCCATTTGACCCAGAAAGTCAATTCGTTTTTCCGGCAGGATCCGTTTTATTTCCCGGATATATTGCCCCATATTCATTTCGACCACAACAATCCGCTTGACGGATTGGGCAACCTGCCGGATGAGGTGCTCGGGCACGGGCCATAATGTTTTCAGGACTAATAAAGAGACAGGTTTGCCCTGTCGCTTTTGTTCGTTGAAAACAGCTTTGGCTGCGCGGGCGCTAACACCATAACTTATTACCAGGGTATCGGCATCGTCCATGCTAAAGGTTTCATGGAATGTAAGCCGGTCAACCGCTGATAACAGCTTCGCTTTTAAGCGCTGCTGGCTGCGCCCAATTTCATCGGAATCGGTGGTGATATATCCATCCGGGCCATGGGTCGAAGAGGTCTGTCGAACCAATACGCGATCGCCGATTGGAAGAAAGCC
>JASFGM010000508.1:0-3523 GCA_050123755.1 Desulfobacterales bacterium | reverse complement strand
TTGCCAACTCAAAAATCCCCCGTCGACAGGGAAACTAAAACAACTTTTTTTTTGGGTGAGTCCGGCAACTTTTTTTATGAATGTTTCTGCGTGTTCAATATAATCCATGACCCCCATGACGATCGTAAAGTCAAATTTGTTAGCAGGATTATAATCAAGAAAATCTTTAATGATAAACTCACACTGCTCTATTACGCCGGAGGAAACCGCATGTTTTTTGGCAATTTCAATCATATCTTCTGAAAAATCTATCCCGATGACCTTTTTGGCTCCACTACGGGCGAAAGCCAGGCAATAGTGTCCGGGTCCGCATCCAATATCCAATACGGTGCGCCCTTCAACAGGCTGGCATACTTCAAGGCTTTTCTCGAAACGCAACCGCATGCTTTTTCGAAATAATGAATTGATAATATTATTCAAAAATGAATTCTCATTTCCGTAAATGGAATCAAAATCAGATGCATAATCATTGAAAAAATAATCAACTTTTCTCATAGAATTAAAAAACCTCCATTATAAAGATCTCCGTTAATCTGAAACTTTGAAAAAATCGCCTTTAAAATTATCGAACGATTTAACCTCTTGCATCATCTTGCCTAACTCAGGACCGAAACGATATAAGCAGACCGGGATCTCGTTCAAAACATCTATTTTGTCTATCAGCTCATTTTTGTCCCGGATCATATATACGTCAATTGGAAAACCAGCTAAAACCGCTCGCACACGCTCTAAAAAAACCCAATGCGCAGCGCCCATGGCATTCCAGAATCCGCTCTTCGAGATAAATCTGATGTCCAGGTCAGACGAATCCCGGAAAGACCCTCGCACCAAGCTGCCAAAAAAGACAACGCTGCTCAGGCATTGGGGATTGCTGCGCTTCAACCTCTCCCTAATTCCTTCAATGTAGGAGAAGAATTTCTGCCTGTCCTTATAGAAGCTGAACCAGAATAGATCGTGGGCAAACATGGCAAATAGGTGGCCATTCACCAGTAGATTGAGCGTATGAGCAATGATGAAGGATAAAATAATTCTAACGGAATGTTCCTGAGAAGCGGATATGCTTAAATAAATGCATAATACTAGCAGCAACTCTATTGTCCATCTATGCAATCGCTCAATCCAGTTCATATACAGCGTTCCCTGGAGAAGCCAGTATCTAATAATCATAATCGGCGGCCAGTACCACCAGCCTGTTTTTTCAGGTTTCATTTTGGGGTTAAATCAATCCCGAGTATTTGACAGATTTGCATCTTTGCTGCATCTAGTGATTTGTTATTATCCACAACGAACCATCCATATGTTTTGGCCAGTCGGCTGTATATGTCTATCTTTTTTTGAAGCTTATCATCGTGTATTAGTTCCGGTCTCGATTTCAAAATATTATCCTTCGACCGATTAATGAATACCACTAATGATCCGGTTCGCACCTGCATCGTAAATGCTCTACCTAACAATGTGTCGGGTAGATTATAAAATCCTGTATCGGCGATGACGTCAACAATGGTATCCCACGGCCCGCGTTCGCATACGATAATCTCATAGCTTTGTCTTGCCTTTCTAATATCTCGGAACGCGGCAAGGTTTACATCAATCGCTTGTAACAGTACAAACAAATGCCGAAAGCCGTTTAAATGTTCAAAATCATGGAAACCAAATAAAACGCCATCGATTTTCTTATAGTAATTGTGGTGAGTCAGACGCGCCAGGCCCAACAACGGTTTTGACAGGAAGTTGTTAAATCGCGACCATACCAGACCCGTCGGTAATCCCTGTTCTTTAAAGCACTGAACAAGCCAACCGGATAGACAGGATTTTCCGGCACCATCAGTTCCCGTAACAAAAATAAGTGGCGGAACTTTTGATTGCATGTTAAGTGGCTATGACCTTCAACCAGAGATCCGACACCGCATCCCAGGACAACATTTTCTGAGATTGCCGGGCACAAGCAGCTTTTAGATTCGTTAAAAGATCTTTATGCTGATGAAGTTTTTGGATTACTGCGGTCAGGCTGTGTGGATCCGCGTGCGGCACAACAATACCGGCATCACCAGCCGCAGAGGAGAGCCCATCTGCGTCCGAAACAACCACCGGGGTTCCGCAGGCGATCGATTCCATCACGGATACCGGCAACTCAGATTGAACCAGAACAAATGGCAGTAAAACTGCCGCCGAAGATTGCATTTCTCTCCTGAGTTCCTCTATTCCCAGGAATCCCCCTTTTATCAAGACACGTCCATGGATATTTCGGCGCTCAATTTCCGCTTTGATCTCCTTGACATTGCTTTCATCTGCGCCCCTAGCAAGGACCTTCAAGCGTATGTCATGATCCGAAAGTTGCGCAAATGCATCCAGCAATACGAAAAAACCCCTTATTCCGGTTGCGGCTCCTACAAACAAAAATATATTTTCTGAACTGTTATGGTTGATCTTGATTGCCGAATTCCAGAATTTCTTATCTATTCCCGGTGGAATTACATGGACAGGAATTCTTGAGCGTGTCTGATCAGTTATCAACTGTCCGGTAATTGCCGATTGACAAATCACGGCATCGAAAAGACTTGATAGTCTTTCGGCCCAGATTTTTCTCGGTGCCAACAGGTGCCGTCCAAATTCCCATCTTTCCTTCATCTTTAAATGGGGCAACGCCTTAAAAATATGTTTCGGCTTATAAAATGGGTAAGAAAGATATGCCAGAACACGGAACGGGGACAGTGATCGATACCAATTTGCAGTTATCAAGCTAATGGGATTTACATCCACCACCACCGTATCCGGATGGATGGAATCCAATAAATTCTTAATTTGCTTTGAGTTAGTTCCTCGTAAAGAATTGACAACATGGACAGAAATCCCCTCTAGCTCAGTCCTTACGCCATGATCGGTGACCACATGCACCTTGTGCCCATGGGCAAGTAAATTTTTCGCAACCTGGTAAACTGTTAACCACGGCTGAAGATTAAAATTTTGGGCCGTAAAATTTGAAAAACAGAAGGTGAGAATCATTCGCGTTTGAGTTTCTTCCTATTAGATCAAGCTGTGCCCAGCTTATGCAAGTGTCAGCAGATTGCAAAGCCGGAACGCGAGATTAGTAAACCGCATCAGATAGCATCTGGGCGTATTCCATAGTAGGGATTATTTCGTTAATATTGACCGGAAAAGGTTTCTTGTGCTCGATACAATCGACAAAACGCTTAAATAACTCAAAATGTGACTGTGCCCTTCTGCTTACTCTATTGGCTTTTGCCTTGAAAACTTTATCTTTCAATACCTCCATACCGAAATCCCATATCCTTTTCGCATCGTAGTAAACCTCGTCGAGCGGGTTAACAGTGCCGGAATATATCCTTAGGTAGTGCGGCTGAAACTTTATTCTAATGTCATTTGCTGTCCCAAAAATTTCTAGCCCAATATAATTTGAGGATGAAAATAGCTGGAAATCAACAATTCCAATGCTCTTGTTCTTATGCTCAACGAGGGCATAAATATTGGTCGTTGTGTTTAGTGTTCTATCTATTTTTGAATG
>JASFGM010000507.1:0-3530 GCA_050123755.1 Desulfobacterales bacterium | reverse complement strand
CGGGTATGCGCGTCGCTGATATGGGGTGCGGAGTTGGCAAAACCACGTTTCACCTCAATAAGTTGGTTGGCCCGAATGGATCAGTAGTGGGGGTAGATGTTGCGCCCCAGCGAATTCGGTATGCTCGAAGTCATTATAGCCATACGGGAATTGAATACGTCGGCAAAGATATCCGCAAACCCTTAGATGATCTTGGAACGTTTGATTTTATATGGGTGCGCTTTGTTCTCGAGTACTATCGTTTAGAAAGTTTTGATATCGTCAAAAATATTTCGAAAGTCCTGAAGCCCGGCGGAATTTTGTGTCTGATTGATTTGGATTCTAATTGTTTGCGCCATTTCGGACTTCCCCAAAGACTTGAAACAGTTCTAACCAACGTAATGCAGAAATTGGAGGATAATTTTAATTTCGATCCTTATGCCGGAATAAAATTGTATTCATACCTTTATGATTTAGGCTACCAAGACATCGACGTGGATGTCACCCCGCATAACTTGATTTTCGGTGAATTAAAAGAAATCGATAATTTCAACTTTACCAAGAAAGTGGAAATTGCTGCGAAGAATTCAGGTTATCGGTTCGAAGGGTATGAAGATGGGTATGAAGGTTTTTTAAAAGAGTTTGAAGATTATTTTTCCGACCTGAGAAGATTTACGTATACACCTTTAATTTCCTGCCGGGGACTTAAATCTTCGCCATGATACCACTTCTAAGCAAATCGTAGCAGCCTGTTAAGATACCGGAAGTATTTATCCGAACTTTGCACGCGGCATACCCATAGGTTATATAGCTTCTCATAGACAATGAGTTGCTCATCGACATAGGCCGCGGGATAAAGAAGAATAGCTATTTCTTTCCGTTGGAATCGTTTGGATAACAAAGAAAATATTGTATTGAGTATGTCGGACGTAAGCCCCTTTGGATCCAATACGAACACCTTGATGCAATTCGTCAAATCGGAAAGATTTAAACCCACATCGGATAGTACGGCCGTAAAGATGGCTTTCAAGTTGCCATTTTGTTTCAAAGAATAAAAATGCCGCTCCCTCGTAAGACCCACCCGCTGATATTGTGCGGCGAGACTATCGCAGTCAAATTTATCCGCTTTCAGATCCAGGGCTTCTAACATGAGCCCTCCAGAACTGTGTTCATAGAAATCTTCGAGTTCTTGAAGGTCTTCAGATCGTGTGGCAGAAACTTTCCAGCTTTTCGGCAAGGCCGACTTGTGTCTGGTTGTATTCTGATAATGATAATACGCGAACCGATCAATTGAACACTCTTTTGGAGCATTTATACTTTTGGCGGCGCCTCCAAAAACCCGGCTCGGAAATTTGTTACTCGACCGGTAATAGCAGATCACATAATCCATATGGAGCGAATAAAGGCGGTTAGAATCATTGAGCATCCGTCCGATCTGATCGAGAACAACCAGTCCGGCTTTATTGCGGGACGATTTTCTGGCGGCATGATGCTGAATCAACCATGTGTTTTCATAAAAACGAATCATCGCCATGTGGCCTAGAATACGACCTTTATCCTGATATATGAAATGTCTGGCAATGTGAGGATTGTTACTGTACAATCGTTCATAGGTCTTTTTTATCGTGCTTTTATTTTTTTGAATAAACGCGTATTTGTCCGGATAGATAAATCCGGTATCAAAAAAGAAATTCCATAGTTCATCCAGATTGACGTTGTTGCAAATGTAAGAATTCTTGTCTTTGGCCTGATCGAGCAGCGCAACCAGCTTGACATGATCCTGAATATCCATATCCAGCAGCGCCAGACCGCATTTTATCCTTCTACCGCCTTTATCGGCATCCCATACTTTTTGATAGACGACCTGGGCACGGCATTGAAACCGAAAACTGTTGGCAAAGCTCAGTTCGAGCTTCGGAATGATCAAACCCGGTAAAAGCACGGCGTTGTTCTCATCTTCTTCCACCGAAAATCCGGAACCGGACAAATCGATAGCCTTAAGATCAAATATTTTTTTGGTAAATGGGTGTCTGAAAATAATATTCGGCGATGGCGTTAATTCATATCGATGGCTGCGAAACTCTTTATGTTTGAACCGTTGAATCTCGAGCTTAAGTGGTTTCAGAATATAGGTACCGCTATTCTGACCGATCGATTGTCGAATAATTTTACATTCGCCGCTGTAATACGTTTCCGCTGTGCCAGATAATATAAGATTTACCGGGGATTCCGGATTTATCCACGCAAAGGTCTGAGGAGGCGCGCTTTTGAGCTCGATTTTAAATGAACCGGCATTAAAATCCAGCAGGGTACCGGAGAAAAGAGAGCTGCTTTGAATCAACTGCGCCGTTATGTTTGTGCAGGGGTGCCGCATCGTCGTCCGGGAGCTAATTTCATAACCATTATCCGGCAGAAGAAGGCTGATGGCTTCTTTATCCATCCGGATGACTTCCGGCTCAACCATTATCAGTTTTTGGCCGTCCGGGATCAGAATATTTTTAAATTCGTAAAATTTTAATACCTGCAGGATGTCTTCTTTTTCGGGCCATAAACAATCCAGCAGTTCTCCGAGGCACGGTTGCGGTTTGGCGAATAATGTAAGCGTTTTGTTGTAATTGCGGTGTTTAAGATTAATAAGGAGGGTGTCGTCCTTGAAGTTGATATAGTTAATTTTATTGACGAGTTGGTCTTTATTGACCGGTTTGCCTTCTTCCTGATCTCTGTCCGGCGCCCTTCTTCGAGTTACCTCATAGATGTCTATCTTTTCTTTTTCGGAAATTTGCGTTTTGACATCTAATCGGGGTGCGGTGCTTGTTTTTTGCGGGTCGCTGGTTTCGGTGCTGGTTTCGATGAGCTTCAGGTTTTTTTTCGCGGTTTCCATTTTTCCATCCTGTCTGCTAAACTAATTCGCGATTGAAGGACCGGGAAGTTCCGTCTAACCGGCATTTTTGGATGGGGGCATATCCAACTGAGTGCAGGCCATTGGTGATTTAATGTTTTCTGTGGCTTTTACATCGCGCTTCTCGAAGTGTAAAATCCTCTTGAGCGTTAACATATAAAAAGAGGGCATACAACTATTATTTTTACAAAAGAAAAATTATTTTTTTGAATTTCATTTAGTTATTGGTGGTTGACTACTAGGAATAAGGTTAACTATAACGTGAAAAATTAGATTGTAAAGAATTAAATTAAAAATTGAGGGAGTCATCTTTCAGAGCTACTAGATATGGTGTTTTTCAGAACGATGATCCCTAAAATGATAATTTTAAGGATACCAAAAGTTATTAATTGAAGCGTTTCGCGTTTCGCGTTTCGTGTTGCGGGTTCCGGGTTGCGAGATGCGGGTTAAAAAGATAAGAAACGCGAAACCCGCAACGCGCAACACGCAACGAAAGAAACAACACGATAAGCTCCAATTCTGTCGCTTTGAATTTTTCTTGTTGAGCCGAGGACATTTGGAGCCTAGATTTGCAAATGAAAGGTTGCGAATTTGGCCCCGCGGGTTTATCTTTTAACCAATTGTTCAATGTTTTGAAAGGAGCCATTTTGTT
>JASFGM010000506.1:0-3531 GCA_050123755.1 Desulfobacterales bacterium | reverse complement strand
GGTTTCAGCGTCCGCCATTTGGGTTCAATCGCCCGGCCCTCATGCCAGGTAAATTCCACCACATCATATTTTTCAGAAATGATATGTTCGTTATGTTCTCCGTAAGCGGTCTCGGGATAGTATTCGACAAACAACATACGATGCGGTTTAATATTGAACTGTTGGGTGACATTGGTGGCGATATGGCCCGTGCAGCTGCGCACCGACATCCGGCTTTCCGGAATATCGGAAACAACAACGATGACCGGCCTCAGATGGGATAAGCTCTCAGCTTTCTCATGTTCAAGGTCATATATACGCAGCCGGCATTTACCGCTTGCCAGGCGCAGCTCGCCGCCCCAGCCTTCCCATGAAAAAATATCGTCGTAAATGATCATGCACAGTTCCCTGCACAACCCTTCTCAGAGAGTACCGCCTAAATGCGCACCTCCCCCTATCCCGCTACAACCCCATCGAAAGGTTTCTTCGCTGTTGCCTTGCTGATCGGAATATACTATAGTCCGGTCCAAATCACTAACCGGTTTGCATACGCCTGTCGTTTTTATTTCCGGATGGGCGCTGACCGGAATATATACTGAATACTGATGGCAAACAACCCTAATTTAATCCACCGCCTTGACTTTGATGCCAAGGAATTCATTCTCGTAGCTACCGCGCACGTATCTAAGGAGAGCGCCCAACTGGTCAAAACGGTAGTTGAAGAAGAGAATCCGGATACGGTCTGTGTCGAACTTTGTCAGTCCAGATACCAGGCAATTCGACAAAAGGATCGCTGGCAGGATACGGACATCGTTAAGGTTATTAAAGAAAAAAAATCATTTCTACTCCTGTCGAATCTATTGCTGGCATCATTTCAAAAACGAATTGCAAAGCAATTTGATATCAAACCGGGACAGGAGATGATAACAGCTATAGAAACCGCCGAAACCGTGGGCGCCCAAATCCATCTTGCCGACAGGGACATCCGCACCACCCTTTCCAGAACCTGGCGGGTTATGGGATTTTGGAGCAAAATAAAACTGATGTTTCAACTGATGCTTTCGCTGGGCCAGGTTGAGGAAATCAAAGAAGAAGATATTGAAAAGATGAAGCAGCAAGATGTCCTGGAAGCGCTCCTATCTGAAGTCGGCAAATCCCTTCCGGCTTTAAAAACCATCCTGATCGATGAAAGGGATCAATATCTGGCTGAAAAAATACGAACGGCCCCCGGGAAAAAGGTTGTCGCCGTTGTGGGAGCCGGCCATATTCCCGGAATCAAGCAATACTGGAAAGCCGAGATCGACATCCGGGCACTGGAACAGTTACCGCCCAAAGGTAAATCAATCGGTATTGTTAAATGGTTGATCCCGGCGGTAATCGTCGGACTGTTTATCGCCGGATTTTTTTATGGCGGCGCCAAGGCTGGAACAGACATGATCGTCTGGTGGATTTTAGCTAACGGCCTGTTGGCCGGGGTTGGAGCGATCATTGCGCTGGCCCATCCAGCCACGATTTTATCTTCCATACTGGCTGCACCACTGACATCACTAAATCCCATGATCGCCGCGGGCTGGGTGTCGGGTCTCGTGGAGGCCTTTTCAAGAAAGCCCAAAGTCAAGGATTTAGAGAGCCTGCCGGATGATATCCTGTCGATTAAAGGGTTTTGGAAAAACAATGTAACCCGAATCCTTCTCGTTGTGGTATTTACCAATCTCGGGAGCTCCCTGGGAACCTTCGTTGCCTTTCCGGTTATTGTAAAGGTATTATTGGGGGTGTCAAATTAACAAAGGTGTCGGGTGTCAGGTTTCAGGTGTCAGCAAACAAATGTTCTTTGACAAAATCCGATGTGTCTCCATTGCCCTGACACCTGAACACTGAAACCTTAATAAATTTATGGGCCAACGACTTCTTCGAGATATAACCTGCGCTGTCAAGACGTGCATTGTTTTAATTCTATCCACGTCACTACTACTGACAGTCGGCTGCGGCGGGCCGGCCATCCGGCCCGACACATCTTCTGCTGTAAAAAGGCCCTATCTGACCCGAATGGGCTTTAGCATTCAGGTCGGTGCCTTCTCCAATATCGACAATGCTGTCCGTCTGACTGAATCGTTGCAACAACGTGGAATTAATGCCTATCATTTTTTACACAGTTCAGGACTGTATAAGGTACGCTTCGCAAACTATGAAACGCGGGCCGCGGCCCGTGCGCGAGCCGAGGACCTTAAGCACAAGGGAATCATCGAAACATATTACATTGTTAATCCGCAGGATGCTGCCGCGGCAAAAGGTCAGCGCGACGGCAATGGGGAGCTCAGAAAAGCAATTATCACAACCGCCAACCGCTATGTCGGTGTACCGTATCGTTGGGGCGGCGAATCCCCCCGGACGGGATTTGACTGCAGCGGATTGACAATGGTCGTTTATCGAATTAACGGATTGGATCTGCCGCGATCGTCCAGACAGCAATGGAAGGCGGGAATATCGATTCATCGTCACCAGCTGCAAAAAGGCGATCTGGTATTCTTCGCCACAAGGGGTGGCCGCAAGGTTTCGCACGTCGGGATTTATACGGGCGGGGATAAATTTTTGCATGCACCCGGCAGGGGTCGCCGAATTCAAACCTCTTCTCTGTCCAGCAAATACTACCGCGCCCGATACGTCGGGGCCAGGTCTTACCTCTAGTGGTGTTATTCGTTATTTGCATAGCCAGTCACAGTAAGCTAAAATCAACATACAGAACAAGATGGTGTCAGTGTTCAGGTGTCAGCCCTGACAATTCTGACATCTGCGACCCAACCTTGCAGCTTCATGCCTATGAGCTGCACGCTACCAGCCATGAGCCATTTGCCTGACACCCGAAACCTGACACCTGACACCCTTTATCGTTTGGAAGATATCCAGACTATTTAGGCTTCGGCAAAATTTCAACAATGGTGCGCCGAATCTTTTGTCCATTACCCAGCGCAAATGTCTTTTTAACCGTTTTTAAACGGCCTTCGGCAAACATCTGGATACATTTTGGATAAAGCTCCCATTCCAGCTCCAGACCTTTTTTTCGGATTGAATCAATCGTATCGTCATCGGAAATCGGAAAGGCCCGCTGAGCGATTATCGGCCCGGTATCTTCACCGTAATCAATAAAATGAACCGTACATCCGCCGACCTTACAACCATAACGGAAGGTGTCGCCGTATCCGTCTACGCCGGGAAATGCCGGAAGCAGGGCCGGATGAATGTTCATGATGCGGGGGCTGTTGTGATCCAGATTGATTCGATCGATGAAATAAGGGGACAGATTTCTCATGAAGCCCGCCAGCACCAGCAAGTCAAAGGGATAGGGCTCTATCTCCTTTAGCAGCTTCGACTCGGCAATCGCCCGTGTTGTTAAGAAGTATTTCACGCTGTTGGTATCACGGCTGCCATGAACAATGGATTGCTTTGAAATAAGTTCATCAACATCAAAATCACCCGGCAGGCTTATCTGGGATGGGTTCTCCTTAAACTTGCGAATAATCGCAGGGTAGTCAACGACGAAGGAGGCAATATTGT